>WJKO01000667.1 GCA_014729055.1 Promethearchaeota archaeon
AAATGGACTAAAGATCTTGCATTGCTCTTTAATATTGAGGAAATGAGTAAACATAAGGATTTCTTAAAATTATTTGTTGCATCCTTGTTTGTTATTATGAGCACAAATGCCTATAAACCATGGATGTTGAAAATGTTTGAAATTATCGAATTACCGGATTCGATTCTTGAAATAATACCTGCAGCTATTCCCGCGGCTTTAATCGCACTTATCGTTATTTTCAAATTTAGTTTACTAGTAGATAAAATCGGCAGGAAGAAAGCCGTTCTAATATCACTCATTTGCATTCCCGTCGCCTGTATTATCATGGCATTTTCAAATTTTAATTTTTATGCAATCGTTATAGGGCTTGCAGCGCTTATCAGTTTTACTGTTGCACTCGATATTGCTTTACAGACTTGGACGCAAGATCTATTACCTCCTGAAAGTAGAGCAAAATTCCTTGGTGTCATTAATATTGGTAGGGCTGCGGGTCAAGTTCCCGGGGTTCTAGTTGCAGGTATAGTTTCGACTCATTTTGGAACACTTGCGATTTTTTTCGTTTCTGCGCTCTATTTGTTAGTTTCAATACCGCTGTTTCTTCGAGTTCCCGAAACATTATTTCCTACAAAAGAAGAATCTAAATGAATATTTCTCTATATATAATTAGTGAGGATTTTTTATGCAGAAGATTGGTGAATATGCGTTGAATCAGACTTATTGCACGGACAATATTGAGGGAATGAAACGCCTACCATCAAATTGTATTGATTTAGTTGTTACTTCGCCCCCGTATGACCAAATTCGTGACTATGAGGATGGGCTGGAATTTAATCTTCATGAAGTTGGAGAACAGGTATATCGTATTTTAAAGGATGGTGGTATTGCTGCTATGGTTATTCAAGATCAAACGAAAGATTATGGGAAAACTCTTACGTCCTTTAAGACAATAATAGATTGGTGTGATAATATAGGATTTAAACTATTTGAGTGTGTTATATATAGAAAACACGGCACCGAAGGTGCTTGGTGGCAGTATAGATTTAGAGTTGATCATGAATATATGCCCATATTTTTGAAAGGCGATAGACCTCAATATTTCAACAAAGATCCGATTAAGATCCCTTCAAAACACGGAGGTAAAATGTTAACTGGCAGCGGTAACCGAAGGACAGACGGTACTACCACAGAAACTGTTAGACGACGTATAAATAAAATGAAATGTCCGGGCACTGTTTGGAATTATTTAATGGCTGGAGATAAGGATCCAGTTAAAAGAAAACATCCTGCACCTTTTCCAGATAAAATTCCTCTTGACTTTATTCAAGTATTCTGTCCGAAAAATGGTATTGTTTTGGATCCTTTTATGGGGAGCGGGTCAACAGCTGTTGCTGCAAAAAGTCTTGCACGGAAGTTTTTAGGTTTTGAAATTGTTGAAGAATATTGCAATATAGCCGCAGAAAGAGTGAAAAATACTAATCATCCACTTACAAAATACCTTTGATTTCAACATCAGAACGAACGCCATAATTATTAATTTTTTGGGCAATTTTTAATAATTTTTTAATAGACTTACGAACAAATATAATTCATGTCTAATTCTACTTCATCCAATTTAAAACAAGAAACTGCTGAAAAAGAAAATTTAAATCTTTCAGAAAATTCTGTAAATAACATGTCAAACGACGATCTTAAAGAAGAAAAAAGCGTTAAACAAACAGAGGTCGAGGAATCAGATAAAGCGAAGTTATCTGAATTCAAGGTAGACACCCGTGTAATTTTTCATAGATTAAATTGGTCTAATATAGTGGCGATTTGTGCACTTATCTTTCTCCCAATTTTTAATTATCCATTTACAAGTAAGTATGGTGCACCTTATGAATATCGTTTCTTTTTAGATCCAGAATTACTGTCAAATCTAGATATGGACCGGAATTTAATGGAATTAGCATTACCGATTCCTATCTATATCTTTTTGGGTATTTTACCTGGACTTTTAGGGCTCTTATTGATCGCCTATACATTACTTTCCTCCACACCCCACGTCACATATCTAAATTCTGAGAATTTTCGATTATATGAAATGAAAGTTGTTGTTCCAATAAAAAATGATTTTTCTAATGATTCTCTGCAATACGTGAATGTTGGAAGTAAACGGATGGGGGGTAAATCATGGTTAGGATTTTTTGGTTTAGCATTTTTAGCTTCTATGGTTTGGTATTATGGATTCGATTCAGTATTGAGTAGTGGTAATTGGTATTATTTCAGCATTACTCAACCGATTTGGGATGGGGAAGTAGCGATAGGAGAATTGAATTTAGGATTTCATTTGTTCATTACCGTTTTATTATTATTAGGATCTGGTTTAATCTTGGTCTTATTCCCGAGAAAGAATTTAATCATGGAAACGAAAGATGCAAAAATCCAATTTGCGTATTCTAGAATAACCGTGAAAAATCTAAATTCTGATACAAAGGGTTCTTCACTAATATATATATTTAATAAATTAAGGTCTAAAAAATTATTAAAACGAAATGCTGAAGAAATCAGTTCATCTAATGAGAATACTGGGTCCGAAGAGGAAACTTCTATAACGTCTGTCCTGAAAAAGACAAAAAATAATAAATATACACCTCGATTTAAGTTATTATTGTTATTACTATCCGTCATCTTCATTATTGCAATTCAATTGATTCCAGGATTTTTCTTTGGAGACTTTTTAATACCTTTCGGTGTAGTGGGATTAATGGTATTTCTAAATCTATTATTGAAGACAATCTTTTATGATTGGTATTCAAGTCAAGAAATTCTTGATTATGATAACGATTTTGGGACATTGAGGAGAAATCCCGTTAGTGGTTCCAGAATAAAATATATTCAAAATCCGATAAAATCAAAGCCAATTCGAGAACTTCCAAAGTCGAGTACATTTATTAAATTCATGAGTGGCTTCTTATTATGGGAAATCTGCGTTGTAATATTCAATATGATTGAGTTTTGGGATTATTTTGTTACCGATCCTTGGACCGTTTTTCAATTATTATTATGTATTTTATTTGTGTTTACTTTAGTTTACTACTATTTTAATAATGAAACAAAAACGGCTCTTATCCCGAAAGCGCAGAGAAATAATATTGATGAGAAACCAGAATCAGCTGAATTGTTTGCCATAAGTTGGGAAGAACAACAGAGAACTATGATTGATGAATATCAAGACTGGAGGAAACGTTTGCAAATCGGTCTTAGTAAGAAAGGATGGAAAAAACGTTATCTTTCGTCTATTATGTTGTTTGGATTGCCTTTGATTCTATTTATTGGTTGGATGATTCTATATCTGACAATGGCGATCAAGTTTCTGGTCTATATTTTCATATAATTAGGAATCTCGATAGGGATAAAAGATGGCTGTAAAAAAGAAAAGTAATAGGAAAGGAACAAAATACATTGGTAAATCTATATCAATAATCTTATTCATCATCCCGATTGTTCTGATAGCGCAATTTGGTCAACCCACATTTGGAGCTATTTCCTATCTCAATAAGAAATTTACGGATGATTGTGTTGTGACTATTGATGAATTCATGGATTCAGATCCAGATAGATTGAATGAATATATTTGGAAATTTGACAAATTAACAGATCTCTATAATTTACCCAAAAATCTTACTGGAGATGGTTGGGATCATTATATTCATATGAATGTACAGTTTACGAAAAGTCCGTGGTCGGTAGGTATTAGAAACAACACTATGTTTTTAGATTATTGTGATCCTTTAGATCCGGATCATGAATTAAATCAGATAGATTACTGGCATAATACGGGTCACGGATCTGTATATTCTGGTTATTGTGGGTTCGGGCAAGCATTTAGATATGCTTGTGCCCTTAGAGAGGGTAATGAAACAGCTTTAGAAGAAAGTCGAAAACATTTATTACACATTGTAAAAGGTTATGATTTATTGAGTGCTGTTATGCCGAATGGTAAGATGGCGCGATTTGTGGCTCCTAATACAACAAAAGCAAAAGACTATCTTAGTTTTTATTTTGGTGAAAGATGGACAGGTTCTCATCTATATTTTCCGGTGAATTATTCATATAATGGCAAAGATTATGTATTTTATTGCGAAACAGGCACATCTGTTGACTGTTTTATGGTTTATAATGCATTAGGTGGTATTTATGCTCTATGTAATGA
>WJKO01000668.1 GCA_014729055.1 Promethearchaeota archaeon
TTTATTTGTAATTCTAATGCCTTTTGTTATTTTGGTATTTTTAACATTTGCAGTTTGGAGCTATCGTTATTTTTTGGTTATTTTAACATTGGATTGGATTCCCCACTGGCGTCCAGAAAGCATCGACGCAGTTGTTGAAATATACGCTTTAGAAATTCATTTAATTTTGCCATTTTTATATATAACATTAATCATAATCTTTGTTTTAATAAGTATGGAATTCTTGTTAACAAGGAGAAAGGCCACGAATCGTAGAGCCGGGGCTTTTGATAATTTTACATATACCAGTATTGTATTTTTTATGTTCTTCTATTTATTATATCAGATTTCCATGTATTTATTCGTAAATGAAACAACGACAAGTGCACTAAGTGATATTAGTGGTGCGGCTACTGGAACATCCTACTTGTTTTGGGTAGAATTTGTAATTTCTATGATGTTTCTTTTTCGAGCCATATTAAAAGCAGGTAAATCATTCGGTTGGAATCTTCTCTTTTTAAACCAAGATGCCATGATTATGGGGTTTTTAGCTACAATTATGGCTCAAACCACTTCGCGCCTTGCTATATATTCTGATGTGGGCGGACAAGATTTAGGAACCTTTACAAATTGGTTGTCCATGGACCATCTATTAATTCCTATAATTATTATTGCATTTTTAGGAATTACTATTATAGTATATTATATCAAACCGCAAGAAGCATCAATGTTTATGCGAATTGCAGAAGAAACCGTGATCAAAGAAGATAAAAGTATGGCAATTGTTACTAAATTCCTGAAGAGAGAGTTTATTAGACGGGGAACTAAGTATAATGTCGATGAAATCGAACCTCAGCTACTTGCAATAACTGGGTTGACGAAAGGGTTGGTGCATTCTCTACTTACCCGGATCTCAGATAAATACCTTGATATAAACTTAATGATTGAAGAAGAAGACGGACAAGAAGTCAAATATATAGAGTTTATCTCTATTACTGAAAAATATCAAAGAAGTGGTGTTTCCCGAAGCAGAGCGCAAAAATATATGACAAGCCGATTAATCGATACTCTCGGTAAAGACAAAAAACGCATTCGGTTGGCAGATAGCAAGAAAAAAATCACAGAAGTATCCGAGCGTGAACAATTCTTATCGGCATTAGGATCTGGATTTTATAAGAAAGTAAAAGATAATGAATCTAGAGATATCGAAAATGTGAGTGATGCACTAAAAACAACCTTCGATAAAGAAGTTGATGAAGTTACCGCTGAAGTTATTTACGAAATGATAAAGAGGGAATATATTCGCAGAGTTACACACCCGATCTCTTTTAATGATGAAGAATGTGCAATCAAAATATCTGAAATAGCAGACGATGTATATAAAGCAACCAAGATATCGGCGGGTACACTTTATCCCTTGATGGATTCTTGGGCTCAAGAGAATTGGAATATTCAGTTTTTAGACCAATGGGATGAATACGGAGATAAGGATCTTGATAAGTTGACTGTTGAAGGGGACCATTATATTGATTTCAATCCAATAAGTGATTTCGAGATTTCTGAAGCTGTTCAGAAATACCGTCCAAGAAGACTTCTCTTAGTTAAGAAAGTCCTCTGTGCGTGGTTATATGACGCATTGACATTGGAGAAAGAGCGAATAAAGCCATTAATAAAGCTTGACCGAAATGAGAAGAAAGCCTTAAGGAAAATTGATAATATATTTTGGTCAAAACACTTCTATCATCGTTTATATTGGTATAAAATGATGGAACTTTTTCATGAGGGTTATAAAAAGAAAATTAGACAATTTACGTATAATAAAAACATGAAAAACCTTCTAGATTGCGTTAAGAAAATCAAGAAATCTAAAGAGATCTCGGAGCAGAAGAATAAAAAAGCCAAGAAAGGGCAATAAATAATATATTGTTCTAACATTTAATTCTCTATTGGATTTCCTCCATTTAATAAAATTCCAGAAATTGGTAGTGAAATAATCTATTGATGTATTGATCTGGTGATATATGAGCAATTAACTACTCGTCATCCTTAACTATGAGACTTTTTGCTATTAGTTTGAAATTCTCAACAACATCAAGAGCGTCTTCATCATACGGAAACCACCAAGGATCATTTTCGTGACTTCTGTCTACATTTATATGCAAGGGGCGCACTACTTCAAGGAAGCCCTCACGACCATGAGTTCTTCCAATTCCCGATTCTTTTGTGCCACCCCAAGGCGTTGCAGCAAGTGCAAATGTATAGACAACCTCGTTTATCATAACTGTTCCCGTATTGATCTCTTCTGCTATTCTCTTACCAAATTCAATATTTTCTGTCCACACAGTACTCGTTAGCCCATAAGGATTATCATTCACCATATCTATGACTTCTTCCTTGTTACTGAATTTAATAACAACTAAGACGGGACCAAATATCTCTTTTTGCACAATTTCCATATCATTCGTAGCATTCCCTATTATTGTGGGTTCATAGAAGTATCCTTTAAGATTTGGATTACGCCGTCCACCAATTAGTATTTTTGCACCCTCATTTTTTCCTGTTTGAACCATCTCATCTACTAATTCAAGTTGTTCTAGATTTATCATTGCACCTACATCGACACCTCTTTCCGTCGGTATTCCTTGTTTCAATTCCTTAGTTAACTTGACTAATTTATCTATAAACTCATCGTATATATCTTCATGTAGATATAACCTTTTAATCGAGCAGCAAACTTGCCCACTATTTGTGAAAACTCCCCATCTTACCGCGCTTAGCGCTCGTTCCATATTCACATCAGGAAAAACAATCATAGCAGATTTTCCACCTAGTTCCAGATCAACGGGCGTCAATGTGTGAGCCGCTCGTTCCATAATCCGTTTTCCAGTTACAGTACTGCCTGTAAAAATTACTTTATCCGCAAGGTCTATTAGTGGATTTCCAAGTTCGGAACCACTGCCAAATATCGTTTGTACTAAATATTGTGGTAGTTTAGTTTCATTGATTATATCTTGTATTTTTTTACCCGTGAGAATGGTCTCAGAAGAGGGTTTAAATACAACTGCATTTCCTGCCATTAAACTCTGAATAATTTGCATAAAGGGAATTGCAAATGGATAATTATAAGGACCAATTACAGCAATAACGCCGAGTGGTTTATAGATTACATAACTCTTTTTTTCCATAGATTCATAAAATCCGAGTGGAATCTCTCTTTTTTGACCTATTGTCTCCATGACGGTTGAATAGTAATGGAATGTGGCGTCTATCACGCCATAGACTTCATTTGTAAAAGCTTCAGAAGGTGGTTTTCCTACTTCACTTGAAATAAGATTCGAAATTTCCTCATATTGCGTTGACATTACTTTGTTAATCTCCACAACGCGTCTTGCTCTTTCCTCAATAGGCAGTTTTTGCCATATCTTTTGTGCCGATCTTGCATTTTCAAAAATAGATTTCAAGTCTTCATTTGAGGTTTCCTGCACAGAACCATTCAATTCCAGCGTTGCCGGATTTATACTGTCTTTCATATTCTTATCTCCCATTTTAATCTTTTTATTTGATAATAAAGAATTGTTGATAGATTAATTCTCATTAAATATAATGATAAAGCATAGATATTACTCTTTCATTTTTAAAAGATAAAAGTCTGATTTTAAAATACATAGAAGATAGAAAAAAATTAAAAAAAAGAATCTGCACTCAATATTTAACCGTAATCCCGCGTAAATCCAGCCGTAATAAGTCCTAAGGATAGGAGCAACAAACCAGGGATAATAAACGGCATTAAATAAAAGATTTCCGCTAGCGGTACATTATTTACTAATCTTGAGAGCCATTCATTTCCATCATCCCATATTGATTTAAGAACACTCGATGACGTCAAGATTGCGAGAATCCAGATCATCAATCCGACTACGATCTCTTTACTCTTCGCTCTTAGCTTGCTACCAACGGGTGCTTTTATTCCCATCTTCAAATATTGTGAAAATAAAACTAACATTGCCATACTTAATACCCCGATATTAATCAGCCATATTGCGCTTGTAAAGTAATAATATGTACTGGTTTGTGTTAATTCCTCACCAGTCCAATTATAGATATTGACTTCAATTATTCTTGCAATTAATGGCATAGGTGTTACAATGACGGCTGCCCATGTCAATGGTCTTCTTTTTCGCCCTAAAAGATATTTCTCCAAAGGCGCAGCAAGGAAAATCAAACTAAAGCAAAGCATCATAAAAATGATTACAAAATAGTTGGGTTCAAAAAGCGATTCGATCTGAACACCCAATTCAATTTCATACATTTCTATTGTTTTAAAAACACGTTCATCATACAATACTCGGTTCATATAGTCAAATAGATACAAACCCTCAGACATTGCTACGGTAATGATATACATGCCCAACCCCTTATAATAACTCTTCTGGGCATCAAGCTTTGCTCGCCGTCCTTTTATATAGAAATTGAAGCCAAAGTAAATATAAAGCGCAATCATAACCGAAATCAAAATAAAGGTAACCATAATCGCGGGTAATCTAGGTTCTAATTCAGCCAATCCTTCCAATATCATTTTAATCACATTTATTCTAATTATAAAACACTTTAAGTTTCTCATAAACTATCTTACAAAAGACTACAGACTAAGCTTGATCGAATATTTACTTAAATGTTTTATTTGAAGACAGAATATAAAATGTTAAAATATGATGATGCTTAGTCACTTTCTGAGTTTATTAATTCAATATCTTGTATCTTATTTATAATCGTTTATAACATCACAGGAAGAATTAATGGGCCTTTTGGTAACACTAAAACAGATGTATCCGCTATTTCCTTATTGGATTCTTGTATAATTTCATTTATAGCCGACTGCACATTTTTTGCATACCTTAATCCAATATTGCCCAGTTCGCCTTTTTTCATTTCAGAAACGACATAAATATTATGTTTCATTAAAATCCGCGCCAAAATTTGTATCTCCCAAATATCAGGTACCTTAATTCTTCCAGATATTGCATCATTATATATTTCCTCCGGACTTTTACCACAATTTATTAGTTCGTCAAACTTATCTTGCCCTACACCATCACTGCATTCATTTACTGATATAATATACCCATTCTCTTTACCTGCCATCTCTCCGATCGCCATGCTCTTCACAGCTTGATATAAATTTAGATCGAGCGGATAACCTCCATTTCCACATATAACTACATCGTATTTCTTATTTAGTTCTTTAAAACAATTCTTTCGCTGCTGCTGCACTAGATAATTATGAACCGCAACTATGTTACCGCAAGCAACGTTAGTTATCTTATGATTGCTGTTTAATGTCACATTAATACAAAATTCGGGTTTTGCATCTTTCATTCGTGCTACTTCAAGTGCGTCTTCATGAACCGGATTACCTTTTAAAACCCCAAAATGCGCTCCAGAATCTATATTCTTCGCCGAATGGTTGCTTAAGATGGTTTCCTGACCCGCTATTCCTGGAACAAGTGCTTTTCTACCCCCTGAAAAACCTGCAAAAAAATGAGGTTCAACATAACCAGTAACGATTCTAAGTGAAGCATCAAGATAGTTATTATTCAAATAAACGTCATTTTCAAAGCTCGTCTTCCCCACGAATTTTAAGTTAAGCATATCAGTCGCATCGTGAAAGATTATATCATAACGATTTATAACTTCTTCCCCAACCATGCGGGATAATTCATCGGGTTTCGGAGAACGATGTAGTCCCGTACCGACTAATATCTTGACTCTGTTGTCAGGTATGTGCAATTCATCAAATATCTTTATCAATGCGTTCAAAGGATAAACGCTGGGCATTGGTCGAGTATGGTCCTCAACAACAATAACGATATTCCCTTCTCTACATTTCTTTAATAATTGGGGCAATGATTTACTATTCATTGGTTTAATGCAATTCTGATAAATCTCATCTACCGGGTCTTTTATTGCATTTAATTCATCTGGTTCGAGCACATTGATATCTAATTTATCGTCTAATTCAAAGCTTAATCCATTTTTTCCATACAAGAAGTCTATTTGCATTTTATTTCCTCGTCTATATCTTATAAGCTATATATTTTGTTTATTTATTTGATTTATTTGACTTATTTGATTAATTAATTTATTTCTTTTTTCTCTTTGTCTCTTTTATCCGCTAATTTGATCAAAAAGTTTATTTTCGCGTCCAGCTTGTCCCGAAAATCACTCTCAAACAAACTTGTTTGTTGTGCAGCTAAAGCATTATATAATCTGTCTATTAATATTTGTTTATTCTCAAGAAATTTACGGGTCTGACTTATTTCATCATGTCCTTTTACAGCTAATATATCAGGAAATCGCAGAAGAAAAACAAGATATTCTTGGACTTGTCGATAAAATAAAA
>WJKO01000065.1 GCA_014729055.1 Promethearchaeota archaeon
GTCTATAAACACACTCAATACTGCTAGCATCCAATTATGTCTCACTTGATCATCCAGATGTGCCCCATCATAAATAATCGTAACCAACATAATTCCTAAAAATGCCGCAGATGTCCAATATATGGCAGTACCATAATAATTGGGGACTGCAAAAAAGATGATAAGTTCTGTGATTCCTATAATCATGAAACCTATGAGACCCACGTACAACAATTTATCGGTTACTTTATCTTTAAACAGAGCCCCTATTGAAAGTGCACCTGAGACGGCTACTAAACCAAGGATAGACGCAATAATAAACAGCAATCTTGCCTCTTCATAACTATTCAATACACCTGAAGCCCACACAATTATAGGAGCTTGTGCTACACCATTCAAATATGAGACAATAAAAAATGTTATCATTGCTGCTTTGTTCTTTCCTCTGGCCGCTAGGAAATATGTAACAAACCAAAGTGCTATATATCCGACGTAAGTGATAACATATGTTACTGGGTTAAAACTTAATTTAATCGAATTAATGCTAAGAGTGGAAGCTAACCAAATAACAATACCAATGGCAAGAACGGGAACTGCCTTCATATAATAAATATTTGAAAGTTCGCTATATGCTTCCTCACTCTCTTGTGCATATTCATATTGATTTATATCGTCCGTTTTATAGCTCATAGTTTAAAAATGGCAATTCAAACATTTAAATCCATTCTTTATGATTTTTTGTAAAGCAACCACGGATTTCGCTTTTTTAACATTGATAATTTTTATATAGTAAATAGCTTAAAATGAAGTTATCGATACAAATATCGTCCGAATACTTATTATAAGTAAAAATATCGTAATAATTCGCTTAAATATTAAAATTGGAATTTTATTGGTTAATTTTGGACCTATCTTTGCAGTGATAAAAATTAAAGGAAATCCACATAAAAAAACAAAAAAGTAATCTATTGGAAAAAGACCACTGCTAACATAAACGGTAACACGCATAATAGTAAGAGGCAAGGCAGATAGCGCGAAGTTAGCTATGAAACTTTCACGATAATGATTTGTCCGTTCTAATAATATTACATTAATTGGCCCGGAAGCGCCGAGTAATCCTCCGAAAAAACCAAATGTAAATCCCCCAAATGTCAGGTATCCTTTTGAAAAATCTTCGTTTATGGGTTCCGATTCTTTTTCTAAACGATAGAGATCGACTAATTTGAATGCAGAATACAAGAAGAGAAACAGCCCAAATAAAATCTGGAGGATAGTAATAGGAAGAATTTCGATTAAAAGGGCTCCAAAGATAGCTCCTGGTATGCCTCCAAGGACCACTCTTTTGACGTATCCCCAGTCAATATAATCTTTATAATTATAACCCTTGAAAACATCGTATAAAATTCCCCAGAACCCACTCAATACAATTATATCTTGAAGATCCATGATAAAAGAAGCCATCGAAATTAACATAATTGCGCCACCAAATCCGATTGTTTGAGCAATAAGACTTGTGAAAAAAACCAAAAGAAGTAGTATTATGGAAATTAATGTGAATTCGTCTATGATTATACACCAGATAGTTTTATATATCCATTAAATTCTCCTTATTTTAGGTCATTAAACTCTAATTTAAATTTTAAGCCATTCTCGACCAAATCTTGAATCTCTATTCTGATCGCTAAATTCATACCTTGATAGATATTTTTATATCCACTATTGGTCCGGGCGTAGCAATAGATGGGATATTTGTATGCTGATAATGATAGACGCTGTGATCCATCAGCTTTAGGAGGAATTCTTATCTTATATTCGATATTATATTGTGGATCTTGGAATGATACCTTCTCAAACGCTATTTGATTTTTCTCAATAAGATCTTGTGGTAATCCATCTACAATACATTTAAAATCATTCTCATCTCCGCTGAAAATAAATGGTAAATCTATTGCCATACAATAGTTATGTATCTTATCAATCGTTTCTAACGCTACTTCCGATTGTAATTGATAATCCACATCGATCATCGATGTTTCATGATCTATTTCAATTTGTTTGCTTAATTTCATTGAAATATCCCTAGATCCTTCTGAATCGACGATCTTTAGATTTCCTTGTTTCTGAAACGTGAGAATATGACGTTTATTTTCATCAGCTACATCCACATTATAAATACCATCCACAAAATCACCATATTCATCATATTTCTCGGTAGAAAACGATTCTAGTGAAACGGACTTATCAACAAAATGATCCCGAAATGCTGTCTTTCTCCATCGATCCATTGGGATATCATCTTCCTTCTTATGATAAGATTCCAACCAGCGTGTTAAAGTATTTAATAAATTATAATTATGGGGTTTGGAATCAAGCTCAAAACACGTTGCACCGTCGTTTGGTTTGAAGCATAACCATAAATTCTTAGTCTTTACAATCAGATCTAGATAACTATCTCTATCAAAATCATAATGTTGGATCTTTACAATAGGATTCAAATTATATTGTTCAGCTATATTTTCTACGATTTTCTCGGCTTCAATTAGATGAGAATACACTGCATGACGGAAGAAATGCAAATAAACACCTCCAAACTGCCCGTGCCAATAACAATCATTACATTGAGCCCGGTATATTTCGTCCCAAGCTTTCTTAATTTTGTTTTGTATGCTTGATTTTTTTTCCTCCTGTATATCTCTATTTTTAATTTCATCTTCTAAATTAAGAAGTTCTTCTCTGACATACAACATTCTCTTATGCATATTATTTGATTCGGGATATTTAACCAAAAAGTAGCGCCAAAATCCGCCTTTAATAAAACGTGTAATTTCTTTAGGTATGTTTTCTTCTCCTTGTTCTTTATCTTTTTTTATTTGTTTCATTAAGGCAGACATCTGCTTTCTGACCTTGCTTGGGAGTACCCATTCCTCCATTTTATCATATGTAGCGGTTGGAATGTAGACTCTCCCGTTGGAACCATGTCTTTTCATATATTGATTTAACGTAATTGGTTTTATAATCTGACTCTTTTCTATCAAAGAAAATAATTCATCAATGTAGGGGCGTTCATCTTCTTGTGGATGACCTTTGATATAGCATAATTCATTCGTAGTCCCCCATACCCCCATCTTTTCTGCATCACTTAAAAAAAGAATAATCCTATTCCCTTTTTCATCAGCATTTTCTTCAAGATATTTTATGGTTTCTTTCGCTGGTTTCCACGGAGCTAAATGTCTAATTATCTCATTGATTGGAAACACAGTTATTACACTTCCATTATCTTCGGTCACATAAGAATAAAATGTTTCTTCTTCACTTAATCCACATCCCCGAAGATGGTTATCATCAACGATCACATAATTTAATCCTGCTTTCGAGAGAAAACTGGGATAATTTGGTTCCCACACTCTTTCTGATAGCCAGGCGCCACTTACTTTATAGCCTAACTCTTGCTTAACTGCATTTGTTAACATATTCATTTGTTCAATACGATCTCGCTCAGGAATGATCGCATAGATGGGTTCATAATATCCTCCGCCGATTATTTCTACTTGATCCCTTGATACCATCTCTTTTAACATTGATTTAAATTCTGGTTTCTGCAACAACCATTCTAGTAATGAACCCGTAAAATGTAGGGTAAATTTTACCTCATAATGTTTATACATTTGTTCCAAGAGTGGTTTATATGCTTTCTCATAAGACTCTTCAAAAACCCACTCAAAATTATCTACTGGTTGGTGAAAATGAAAAACTAAAGGAAAATAAATAATTTTAATTGACATATAGGAAATATAAATTTTATATTTTATATTTTCTTGCATTTTATTCGGGAACGTATTTCGGGACTTTTAGTTGTCTAAAATAGTAGAAGTTGTGCTTACTTTGAAGATTATCATCGACACCCAAAGGATTTAGGATAGTAGGCTCATAGTAACGTTCTAACCATTTTCGATAATCTTTCTTATCTTTTTCTTTATCTCCCGGAAAGTCTCTATTTAATACTCGTCTGTTCCATTCAGGTGGAAAATGTGTTTTTTTAATGATTCGATACACCATTGCATATACAAAAGGTTTAGTCGCAAAGGATTTCGGTATTAAAATCATATCATTATTATCATCGATAGGATGTCGGGTAAAGTCAAACCATCCCAACGCCTTAATGACGTTAAACATACTTAGATAATCATCCGCTCCTACATTGGTGATTGCGAAGATATCATTGAGGTATTGACCGATCTGATCCCCGAATTGCGCCCAGATACTGAATTGCTCATCTTCACTTAATTTCCTATTAAGCTGCTGAAAAATCTCTTTTATAAATCTTTCAGGAAATATATTTAAACGCGAATTATCCCAACTAATTTTTGTTGTATCTTCTTTTACAATCATGATCTCTGACATTTTGAGATAATTGTGTGAAGTTCGGGAGAGCTTTGAGTTTAATTTATAATGTGCAATTTCTTCGATTCTAGTTTTGAGGTCTGTCGGGATTCGAACCGTCAAAATTTGTGATTTTTTCTTTGTTACATCTTTGTCGTTTTCACTCATTTTTAGTTTACAC
>WJKO01000669.1 GCA_014729055.1 Promethearchaeota archaeon
AGTTGGGACCTTATTCCGCGTTAAAACTGGGATCTTCATCCCTAAATCTACCCGTATATAGGAAAAGCCAACATTTAATGCTTGATCTATCCATGATTTTACAAATTTAACTTGTTTATCCCTTCCTTTTTGAGTCTTTTGGAATAGATTTGACCCCTCGACGGAAAGGGTTAACGGATTTACGTTTTTGGATTGCAAAATCTTTATAATATCATTTAACGGCTTTTGCGGATAGAGCAAAGAAACCAGTTTTACATAAAGAGGGGCGCCAATTCCAGACGCATCATGTTTAAGGAACATCGTATTTATTTCAATATGTCTAATGTTATTTTCCAATAGAAAAGCGATGACCCCTTTATAACCAATATTTTTGTCCTTTAAAGCATTACGGACGGACCAAGTTGCAACGCAAATTTTATCCATATCCATAAACAAATATTTAATGTTAATCTAAAAAATTCTTTCTGAAAAAAAAAGATAAATTATAATTAGATTTTTTTTATGGTTAAAGTGACATGTCAAATGCTCTAAAATCTGTGGTTGCATCCAAGAAAGAAAATTTGGCTACCATATCTTCGTAATTCAATGGAAATTCCCAAAAATCAGAACCCTCGATCGCCATGGTTCCATAACCCGACAAATACACATATAAACGATTATCAGGTGCTGGGGGAAATTCTGACTTTGAAACTTGAAATTCAAACATTCTATGATTTACAGGGCAATTTAAACTCGGACCATGTGTGAATTCAAGATTCCAGTTATTTTGGTCCAATGTCGTGTCAACAATTGTATAATACGTGTTAGTTTCTAAATATAAGTCAATTTCATCAATATTTATTGAGAAAGTGGCGTCATCAGTCGTATTCAGTTCATTACAACAATGCAAAGTTGCGTAAAGCATTCCATTTGTGCTATTGATATGGCTTGGGGTGATTGTGACCGATTCTCGTTCATATACATTCGCGTCATATTCTAATGTATTTGGATATGTAGTATATTCTGCATCTTCTATACTCTTATAATCTTGGTCATGTTCGTATAATCCGATATATATCTCTTCAGCGCTATCCGTATGGATTCCACTAATTGCATCATCCGAAGAAGACAGACCAATATTAACTTGAAACTCTGATATGCTGCTAAAAAAGTATGACATTTCTTGTTCTGGAAATTTTGAGCTTATATTAATCGCCATTTCAAGAACGATGTAATGTCCGTCAAGTTCTGGTCCGGGCGGATCCACTTGTTCGGACGATAAAGTAATATTTTGCCCATCAGCATTCCATACATCGTACACATCCGCACTTACACCACCATACACTACATTTAATGTATCCACGTTCTTAACCAACGGAATACCAAACCAATAACCTGTACCTCCACTATGGCTAAAATCATAAGGATATTCTTCATCACCTGAAACATTGTAATACATATATTCAAACCCATGATCAGTCAGAGCATGTAAAGGCATTTTATTATTAGTAAAGGTCGGTAGTTGATTTGCCATCATTACGGAAAACCATTCATCTTCTGGATTATTCGTTCGGTCACTACATAGATCTACACCAATGTAATAATTATTTGCATCCTCTGCTACATGCATATAGTTCCATCCATCCACATTGCTTGTCCCAGCAACAGGATCGTAACTGTTATCAACATCTAAATAAAACGGAACATTATAATGAGTCGCCCGTTTCCATTCATTATCTTCAATAACTCCATCAATATTCGGGGATATTTGTTTGGGAGGACCCCCACCGAATAAAATATCAGATCCCCAAAGATACCCGACAACGCCAGCACCGCCAACTATTACAAAAAGAATCAATACTTTCAAAAAACTCTTTTTACTATTTTTTGATTCCGACATAATTTTTCAACTCTAAGATTCATCTTATTGCTGTCTATAGTAATCTATAGTTGGATAGATTTGAAGTAATCTCCATTTATTAATTTAACTCAAAAACGAGAGAAAAAAGTAAGAATACAGCCAATCGCTACAATTAAGAGAATTATGATTCAATAGAGTTTGGTATGATATAGCCAGTCATTGCAATTGAAAGAAACATTATTCCAAAAAGAACGCGTTCCCAAAGACCAAAAGAAAAGAAAGGAGATATCCCAGCGACCGCCCAACTTTCGTCACACCACCCATAAGTTTCCTCATAGAGTAATACCCCGAGTCCATAGCCCACAGCAGTTAAGATAATTGCAGACCAGACGATTATCGCTCTAATATTCAGCAATTTCTGATTGATCTGATCACCACCATCTTTTTTCATCGGCCAAAAATAAAAGAAAGACGCAAAAAGAAACCCTACAACACCAAGTATCGCACATACTTCATGAAACTTTCCCCCGGTCAATTCATTTAAGGCTGGAATGGAATCATCGGGAATTACTCCTACTAAAAGAAATCCAATAAATCCTATGAAGAAGAAAAAACTGCCTATATAAGTTAGGGGTTTGTTTAGTTTTTTCAATTTAGGATGAATATATAATAGCGTCGGAATGAACAGACAAGCAGAAATACAAGATGCTATTTGGAAGAAAATATAACCTATGGGATTATCTTCCGTATCCCCTAGCCCACTAATACTATTATAGAAATCAGCATATACACCACTCTCTGGGGGCCAAAGTAACCTTGCAATTAAAAACATCAATAAGCTTAATAAAATCGAGATTGGAACTATATATCTGTTAAATACACGTTGATTTATTTTCATATGTCTCATTTAGAAATTCTCTTTTTTCCATTTAAAATATCGTAAGAAAAAGATTTCTTGATTATCTAATAAGCCATTAGTACTAGAATAAAACCAGTTAGGATAATTGTACCTCCCATTGAATCAATCCAAGTATAAATGATAAATCCGAAAATTAAAACAACCCACCACTCAAATGGAACATAGAAATTAATATTAAAAATATTCAGAGAGAGAATTAAAAGAGAACTCACTATAATCCCGATAATACCATAAAGAATGCCCATATCACCCCCTAACAATAACGATATCGATTTAAGAATTGCCCAAGCTGCTCCAACTAATACAACTAATTCAGATGCAGTCATAGATTTTCCCGGAATAATTCCCTCAATACAACATGCAAGAAGGATCATAACAGAACCTATATATGAACCTTCCAATGCAATCGAAAAAACTAAAAGAATAAGGCCAATTATTAATAAAGAACGCCATTCATAAGGTATATCCAATCGATCAATCTCTATTATACCAAATGACAAGAATAAAACCACTGCAATTAATAAACCTATAATCCCGCCGAATATATGTAAAGCTTTAGGTTGATTAAACAAAGCAATACTTTCTTTGACGACTATCAGCGTGCCAATCAACGCTACTATTTTGGATGCAGAAATACCTATATCTCCTTTAGAAATGCTCCCATGAATATGGTATTCACGTCTCCTACTTTTTGATTTTACGACTTTTGTTGATTTCTCTGATGATTTTTTGGTAGGCATAATTAATGATAATGATAATTACCATAATTAATTTATGGGAAAAATGTGGGCAAAATCTGATTATACGCTTCGATTCTAAAAGATTTATATATATGCTTGACATTACTTTATCCTCACACATCACTTGGAGAAATTTCGCTGAGCGGAAAAGGTGAATACTATTCACGAAGAGTCTTCATAAATAGGATTCCTTAATTGGGCATTATGGTGGCTGTGGATAACAGCATTATGCTATCATCATCCGATACTCAATGCAATATTCCCATTAACATAATATTACTCTCAATTCGATTTTATCCTCACCCATAGAGAATTTCATTCCTTTTGGAATAAAAATTTAAATTATATCGAAATGGGAAAAATGTGGGCAGTAAACAGATTTAGAGAACATTACTAAAAGATTTATATATGATCTTAACATTATCACCTTCTTACACATCATTTAATGAATTTATTAAGAGTGGAACTCGCGAAAATAATTCACGAAGAGTCTTCATAAATAGGATTCCTTAATTGGGCATTATGGTGGCTGTGAATAATGGCATTAAGCCTCCGTCGTCCAAGACTCGTTTGGGTGCTCCCAATATACCTTAAAGAATCATTAAATCGATGATGTATATCTAAAACATTTTTTAACAAATGTTAGAAAATGTATTAGGTTAAAACAAAATATGAAAAAACAAAAGAAATGAAACGAGGTGGTAAAAATGAGTATAGATTGGTTAAAACCGTTCCAAGGAAATACCAAAGAAATTATAGAGGAATTTAAATCTGAAAATGCAGAAAACTTCAAGCTCAATGTGAAATTCTTGCTAGAAAACAAGGTTTTACAAATTCGTGCCGTTTTGCCACCACTATTGGCAGCAGCATTTGCTGTAAACGACAAAGATTTTGTAAGAAAACTTCTCTATGAAGCAGATATATTGGATATTAGTAAAGCGGTACAATTAATAAGACAAGGTGATGCAGGCATAGGTCTAAATAAACGAATTAAACTCACATTACAAAACTGGATGTACTCTCTTCCAGGTCAACAGCTCGAACTTGAAGGACTGGCTTATCCAAATCTATGTCGAGAAATAATCGATTTAATCCATACTAATCCGAATCGATTTCCAATGAATTGGTGGCAAAAATATATATTTGAAGCGGGAATGCCTCCAAAAGATTCATTGACAGCGAGATATTTACAAATTAACTCACTATCTGTGGATAAACGAAAAGACTTAATCAGAAATCATCCTGTATCTTGGACATATCTATTATCACGGGCATTCAGACAAGAATTACCCTTAGACATCGTTGAATTGACGATTGAAAAAGCACCCTTCATGTATTTAATTCACTATCTTGATAAACTTGCAGGGAAAGAGGATAAACTTGATGAAAAACTCGCAAATAAATTGATTGAAACAGCCCACAACACCGCATTTAATTTCGGTTTGGTCTTAAAGAAATATATACACAATTCCAGAAATTTAAATGCCGCTATTAAAGCAGCGTTACTCGATTCAGCTCAAACATTGTTAAACAATGCAAGAACACCAGAATTACGAGAACCAATATTCATTATAGGAGATAAATCAGCTTCAATGAGTACTTCAATTCAAGCAGCCGTATTAATGAGTGGAATTCTTGCTCAAAAACTTAAAGGATGTAGATTGTTATTCTTCAACAATACGGTCACAACTTATAAAGCGCCGAAAGATGTAAAAGATATACTTAAAGCCTTGAATGATGTAAGATCTAGCGGGTCCACAGCTATATCTGCCGCAATTGGTGCAGCAGTACGACAAAACGCAAAAACAATAATCTTGATCTCTGATGGCGGACATAATACACCAAGCGGTAATTATAAAGAAGATCTGAAAAATATGGACATTAATCCAACATTACCAGATATTGATTTCTATTATATTATGGTAAGAGGGGATTATGATCGAGTTTGGCAAACTTATAACGCGAAAACTGGGGGTATAAGAAGATTATTTGACCTTAAGACGCTTAATGTATCATTCGTTTATGGATTCTTGAAAATACTGCTGCAATTGTTTAACTATGATCTAGAATCTAAAGTTTGGGATGAGATTGAGGCAATCAAAGGTGCTTTTTTACCTGGTACTTTTAAAGAGCTCAATAAAAACAAACAAAAAACTGATAATAGCACATCAAAAGCCGATATTAACTTAGAATCAATTGAATCCAAAAAGATCGAGGGAATTTCAGATGATTTATCCGAAGATATTTGTGAAATCTGCGGAGAGGAAGTTTCAAAACGGAATGCGATTCTTTTAACGTGCGGTCATCGATATCATAAAAAATGTCTAAAAAGATATTGGGCATTGCTGGACGGAGAAAAACGTTGTGTTTATAACTGTATAACGCCAACAAATGTATGCATTGTATGCGGTGCGGAATTGAATGGTGATACATGTGAAGAATGTGGAACTCAATATCATAAATTATAAGCTACTAAATCTAAAACATAGTTTTAAATTGCAAAATCATTATTTTTTTTATATAGAGCATGTCAAATAATTCTGAAATAGAGATTATCAATGCATTAAATCATGAAATAAGACGGAATGTTCTAAAACTTTTAGGTGATAATAGAAGATCATATACAGAACTCTTGAACTCTTGGACTATTTCTCATAGTATTCATCATATCGTTCAATTATTTTAGATCGTTGTGATGTATTAACCTCTAACTGTGCCTTAAGATGGACGTCTTGATTCACTACACCCGCAATGTTCCACAATTTTTTAAATTTTATTTTAATTCCCTCCAGCAATACCGTTTAGGTCTTGTAATTTCTTTTTGACCTCCTCAATCGATTTTTCTTGATCTGTTATTGTCAAGAACAATGCTTCTAAACTCACATTTTTCTTCGTCTTTTCACGGAGCTCTGCCAAAGATCCCAAAATGGATTTAATAGTTGTAGTCTTTCCCGCACCATTAGGACCCAATAGTCCGTATATCTCGTTTTGATGGATTTTAAACCCGATTCCATCAACCGCTTTAACATATCCATAATATTTTTTTAGATTTTTCACTTGTAGAATTATTTTACTCTTATTATTATTTTTATCTGTCATTTTATCACCAATCAAGATAGTAGTTTCTTTTTTCTTTTCACTTTGATGGTCTAATCATTAAATTTTCCATCAATATTCTCAAGTAAACCCCGATATTTAAGCAAATTTGATAAAAAAATTTGTTATGTTTGACAAAAAAATTTTTTATTCAAAAAAAAAAGATATTTGTTTTTTTTGCCACTTACTTATTTTTCGTTTGGGAAAGTAATTTAAATCTGATTTATTCATATTTGATTGTACAATTAAGCTAAGAAAAGTAGGTTTAAAAAAAATGAAAAGATATCCGAGTATAGATTTTTTGAGAGGATTGGCTATTTTTTTGATGGTCTATTTACATACATTCATGAGATGGTTCGACAGAGATACTTTCATAGATATTGCTTTTAATGAAGGAGTACCGCTTTTTTTTATAATATTACTCGTTTTAAGTCTATTTTTTGGTAGTTGGGCGGGTTTCTTTCTAATGGTATCTGCCATGGGAAATATGATCTCAATGTATAAAGGCTTAGAGAAAGGAAATACTGTTAAGCAATTAGTATTAAAGCAAATAATTGGTGGAATCCTTCTTCTAGTTTTTGCATACTTAACAGAAGGGATTATCGGTTATCATGGTGCTTTAGGTGATTTTGTAGAGTCAGGAAGCTGGTCATGGGATATCTTCTGGACAAGAGGATATCACATGGAAACGATCCACGCCGTTGCATGGTGTGTTATTCTGAATGGAATCGTGCAAGGTCTTCTTTCAATAAATGGTGGTTGGAAAAAGATAAAGAGAAACATTAAGATATATGCAATACTTGCAATACTCGTTATTGTTGCAACTCAGTTTGTCTGGTGGGGTTTTGATGCATTAGTAGACGGAAACTTTTCCGTAGGAAACGATCCATTAACGGGTACACGCTGGCAAAGAGGTGATTGGAGGATATTACCTTGGTATGAAAACATCTTAAGAATATTCTGGCAACCTTGGGCTGGCGAAGTTGAACCTTTATTTCCGTTTCTTAGTGTATCATTTATCGGGAGTATATTAGGATTATATCTAATGAAGAGAAAAGACGAACCAGAAAATACAGATACATCTTGGTTAAAAAAAGTCATTTTAATCGGTGCTTTAATGCTTATAATCGGTGCAATATTGGTACTGGTCTTTGCACTAACAAGTGGTGCAGATCCTATTGATTTTATTCTTGACTTACTAACTAACGCATTTAACATTACTAGATTAGAAGATTTGTACCCTCTCGCATCAGGATTCAATCCAGTTTGGTTACCATACTTTATATTTATCACCGGTTCACAGCTCGGTGCGATAGCATTAATCATTCGATTGGTTGAATTTCGTGGAAAAGGCAAGAAATTTGCGGAAAAGACGATTTTCTTCAGAAGATTCGGATTCGTTGCCTTCTCAATCTATAATTATCAGTTTATTGATGTCTTGCCGGCATTCTTACTTGGTCTATTACCGATGTTTCCAACTTATTCAGGGCTGTATACATTCAACGTATGGCAAATATGGTTCCTTTTAATCGGAATCTTTTTGTTATGGTATATTGTGTTGAAACTCTGGGAAAAAGCAAATTATGCATTTGGTTTAGAATGGTGTATTGCAAAATTATCAGAGATTTTCATTCCGGTAAAACGTGCTGAGAAGGGCGAGCGCCTCTTATGGTGGAAAACAAAACGTCTTGACCCACAAGCCAGTTTATATGACGCTGAATGGATTGATATTATAGAAGAAGATAAGATTGACCATAATAACTTGAAAGAATCTAAACTTTCGCAAAAACTGGCTCTCTGCGGCATAATATTTTTCCCATGTTTCTTCCTTGCAATTAATATTGCAAAAGGTGCAGAAAAAAGCGAAGGTAAGAATAAATACAATTCACGAGGAAAAATCATCGGTATTATCGGTGCTATTATATTTATTGCTTTAATCGTTGCTCTGGCGATAATTCCCTCCAGTATTTTATTCTAATCTATAGACTACTATAGACAACCTAAATTTTTTTATTTTTATTTCCCTATTTGTGATTATGAGAAAAACTACAATTAGTAAATCTCTATTCTTTTTATGTATATTGACCTTCATCACGGGTTTAATTGTTCAAATAATTAATCCAAACGCTTTCCAAATTCGACAAGTTCAACTTGAGCCAGATAGCACATTAGTTCGCGAATTTAATATCGGCAAGGAAGATACATCCATAGATTATCGCGTAGGAATCAATATCTTCTTTTTTAGTCCACATCAAGAAAATATAACGATAAAAATCTTAAATTCAAGCGAATACCAGAAATTAGAAAATGAAGAAATAACCTTGAATGATTCGATATCAATAGTAAATCTCAGTTCCGTTGTACAACCTGAACTTCCTTGGTATTCAACGGGATATCAAAGTAACTTTCAGACTGAAGATAATATAAAATTATATATCGTATTGAGAAACCACTACAATACCAGCAATAACCCAGAATATACAATCACAGGGGAATATTATTTAACGTTCACTTCAAATCTATATGATTGGGGACTAATTCTCATGGGCATGAGCTTTATACCTCTTTTTATAGGAAAAATGCTCACTTACGAAAAGGAAGAAAAAACGAAGAAAATTTTAACAACGGGTATTTTTATCGGTTCTGAATTGTTTATTATACGATCTCTCACATTGATAATGCCAATGAGATTTGGTATAGATTTAGGACCTATTACTATGTATCTAAATTATGAATACTTTACAGATTTCGAATGGTGGTATTTAGGATGGATGGAACCCTTATTTGAAAATGGTGTATTGAATATGTATAGCGGTGCCTTAACTGCCCATCAATATACACCCTTTTTCCTATTAACACTTTTTGTTTTCCACCAGATTCCAATACTTCCAGTTTGGACAATGGGCATTCCACTATTCTTATTTCATATTGGTACGGGATTGGTGATAAGGAAAATCTGTAAAGAATTACAAATGAGTGAAAATACGACGTGCAAAATCATGTTGGTTTATTTTTTGAATCCACTGTCGCTCTTTTATGGCGCTTTCAGTTTATTAAATGTTACTCCATTCATCTTTTTCACAATTCTTTCAATATATTTTTTAGTTAAACGAAAAGACACCGTAAGTATAGGCAAATTAAATATAAAGAAATATGATATTGCAAGCTTTTTCCTTGGTATAGGTATTCTATATAAACAATTTGCTGCGATTTTCTTGCCAATACTAATATTTTCAATTTATCTTCGGCTTCTATATGAGAAAAGAAGGGAGGAAACTACGCTAGAAATCAATATTATTGATCATCTAAAATTGTTGGCACATTCTGCAATCCGGTATGGTATCATCTGTATTATTGTTTTCATGATGGGGATAGGACCTTGGCTAATTCATGATTTTTCTGGTACTATTTCACAGATACTGACCGGAGGCGCAAGCTTTGGCTTGGATTTCATACGTGTAACGGCGTATAATAACCCGGTTAATTTTGATTCATTCTTCATCGCAATTGATATGCCAGATGTATTTACAGATGTCTTGGGGTATCTTATCATTTTCTGGATCCCGTTTTTAATTGCCATAGGATTTACCTTCTATAAATTTATAAAATCTACGTTAATGGTCACGGAAAATATGCAAAAAAATGAAGAGATAGAAAATAATCAAATTCCTAAATATATATTCTATAATCTCTTCTTTTGGAGCATTATCCTCGTATTAAACGTTCACATGTTTTATCCACGTGGTTCCTATAAATATTACTTGTTACTTATGATTCCATTTACGGTGTTAATGATAAATGTAGAAAATGTATTTAGCAGAGAATTTTGGGAGGATTCAACCAATAAAAGGATGATTTATAAAAAAGACATCATTTCCTGGATGGTGTGGTTGCTTGTTATAATGATATTCTGGAGATTAGGATATTTCATTCTTCTTTTAATCTGGGAAATTATGTTAATTGTGAAAAAAAACAAATATGATAAACATTTTCAAATGTTACGTTCGGGGAACAAAGTGACTTCATTAAACGCGGAATAAAATTAGTATATCGGCTCATTTATTTTTTTCTTCATAATCATTTAATTTCTTACTTAACTTTCTTGAGTTTCTGCTTTAATTCTTCACGTCTTTCCAGTTTGATTTTTAATAATTCTTCTGCCTCTCGTTCCACGTCCGCAACCTCCATACCGAATTTATCATGCAATTTACTTCTCTTAGAAGCAAATTCAATCAAGCGATAGACGGGGATAACGATGATTTTACTAGGTCCACTCATTTTAGTTACTTTTTTAAACTCATTCAAATTCGTTTTATCCCATCCTCCAAGAAGTGCAGTTAGAGGGAAATAGACAAATATCAAGATGATAGCCAATACCAAGATCGAAACACCAATTGCAATAAAAACATTGAATGCGGAATATAATGGATAGAAAGCAAATTTAATTAGAAGACTCATTAATCCATAGATAATAAGTGAGGGCAAAATAAACCCGATTATTATTTGTTTCCAAGGAATTTTAACCTTGATTACTTTTCGCTGCATATAGATAACTGATAAACAAAAAAAGAATAAAGAAGCGGGAAGTTCAAAGCATTCTTTTACCCACGCAACACCAAATATACCATAATTTGTAGAAACATCCACTATATCCAGTAGAAACCATAAAAAGAGGGTATTGACAATTTTGCCTGCGATTGATGTAAAAATATTAAATTCTGGTTTATCTGCACCAAACAGAACTTGACCGGGATATTTCATATAGTGTCCCATTGTTGTCTTTATTAAGCGGGGAATTATAAACACCACACCTGGTATATAATTGATCATGTTAAACTCATACCAGATAGTTGGCATAATCTGATTTAGTGTTAATATCAAAGGTATAAATAAACCGTGCATTAACACAACAAATCGATAAATCTGACCAAAATAATATCGAACAAGCTGCTTTTTACCATTCATATAAGCTTCAGAAACGAGTGCAGTAATATCAGGTGTATTAAACCAGTTGATAGTATCAGCTATAGATCCCCCTATCATAGCCAATGTGACAATAGTAGTGTATTGGGGTACATACATAAGCCAAAATTGTAAGATAAGAAAATCAAGTGCCGTCGTAATCATACCTGGTACCTGTGTTTTTAATGAAAAAATCACCACGGGTTTGATTTCGTTCCATGTAAAATCTACTCTAAAACAATGTTTCGGACTAATTCCATACTTTTTAACCACTTTAGAGAAGTAATAAGCGGCGATTGCCATGGTTCCAAAGTCATCAATATATAATCCAATAGAAGCACCAATTGCAATTCCAAGCATCTCTCCTACCTCTGGATGGGCTTGGCCGTAAAGTTGTCCGAAATATACGAAAGATAGTTCAGTCAACCTTTGAATCAATGATCCATTCAAGAAGTTGAGAATCTCTCTTTTATGAAATTGCTGTAATGCTCCTAATACGTTCTGAAATACATTTAAAAAACCAGGATACTGCACACAACCGCGTAATAGCATCAACCACACTAAATATGCCAAATTACTCTCTGTTGCATAGAAAAGAGCATAAATTGATATTAGAGTTATTTGAATAAGTCCCGTTACCATTTGATACCATATGAAATATTGTACATAGTGCAACATCTTCTCGGGATTTTTAATATTGGCTTCGGGAATAAAGCGCCCCATAACAGATGCTGTCCCTACGTCAAAAATTAAAAACATTAAATTGAAAAGATTAACGACTACATCTTTATAACCAAAACTTTCAGGATAAGGATAGAAGAAACTTATCAAATAACCCATAAAGAACGCACTAATCGCAAGACCAATGAATTGGTATATTAATTTATACCAAAATCCCGCCATCGGCTTATGAAAACCGATCTCATCCCATAACTCATCAATTGACGGATCTTCAGTAATGGTTTGTTCGGTTTCCATAGAACATTTAATTTAGAATTCAATTTATAATTCTTGCTTGTAATTAAAAGTATAAAAATTATAAAAATACAAAAAAAATAACTAGCATCTCAAGCCAATATTGAATTTCATAATGAAAAAGCGGTTTATAAGAAGCTTGAAGGAAGACTTCACGGGAAAAATCCGGATTGGGAAAGATAGGATGGTTATAGATCTTTAAGTGTTTTGAGTAACGATATTTTTTCCATTAGATTACTCGATCAAGTCTCTTGATTCATTAATTGTTGGCTTAACCAAGGATATGCAAATGTTCCCCGAAAATAGTGCCCTTTATCTTTGATGACATCAATTCCCAAAGCTTTCTCTTTATTATAAAGTTGATATATACTCTGCAACTTCTTAAATGCTACTTGCACACCATCTTGCGGAAAAATGTGGTCATATTCCCCAGAAACAATAAAAGTCGGCTTGGGTGCCCGGATTCCGACGATATCCGCTATTTCAAAATACTTCAACAATCCAGGAACATAAGCACAAGAGCAATGAGATATAGCCATTAAGCCATATTCAAATGAGCAAAAATGCCCAGAAATAACTGCCGCTTCAATCCGATCATCTAGAGCAGATGCATAAGTTGAAGTCGCCCCTCCACCACTTTGACCAATAATTCCGAATTTCTTATTGCAAAAATCTAAGGTTTCGAGAAGGTCAAGAGCCCGGCTTGCATCCCAAGCTCGAATTCCTAAAGCAGGTTGACCCAATAACATCGAAGCTCTCGAAAATGTTTCTTCTGGGTGTCCTTCGGTTTTCTTATATCTACCAGTTCGCTCCCCCCATCCCCATTGGTCTAATGATAATGTTATAAATCCCTCTCTTGCGAGCTCAATACCATAATATGAATTAGACTTGGAGGGCGCTAGACCAGTCGGGCAAATTTTTCCTTTATTATGCCCATGTAATGTTAGAATTGCAGGTGCTGGTTTGTTAATACTCTTAGAATATGCAAGAATTCCCACAGCGCGTAGATGCGGCGCGGTAGAAAAAGTAACCCGTTTCAGAATCACGTTATCGAATTCAACTTCTTTTTCAAATTCGGGATTCAAGGATACTCCCTCTCTTTCATATGCCAAGAGTTGTTTAAGCTTGTCTCGCGCTTGTTTCTTCCATTCTTTGTGTTCTTCGACGGATGTTCCATTCCATGCCATCGACGGAGGATTTTCCTTTAAAACATTTTTTAAGTATAAAAATGCATTAAACTCATCTTTTGGATATGGATATTGTTCTTTTAGACCTAACTCAGAGATAATCTTTCGTTTTTTCATCCATGACTTAATTTTCATAGTTATCATCAAATTTATCGTTGAAGGGATGGCGAATAGCTATAATAAATAATCTGATTGAATAAATAAAAAATTATGAATCTCATTATTGTTGGAGCTGGAGGTCATGCCCAGAGTTGGAGGAAAAACATTGAACGTCATGAAAACTGGGATATTGTCGGCATTGTGGATACTGATACGGAAAAACTGGATCATGCATCAGATCTTTGGAATGTAGATGAAGATATGGTATTTACTACCATTTCCGAGGCAATTCGGTGGGGAACATATGATATTGATGTTGCACTCATCACGACTCCAACACCAACACATCATCTTTTAGCAACTGAAGCATTAGAATCTGGATTGAATGTAATACTTGAGAAGAATATGGCTTCTACGATAGAGCAAGGTCAAGAATTGACGAAATTAGCACAGTCACATCCTGAATTGTGTACGGCAATGGGTCACCAATATCGTTATAGACCGAATTGGTGGACATTGAGACAATTATTAACAAGTAAGGAATGCCCAATTGGTAAACTCTCTCATATTCGAGGAAAGATTGCGAGTTATTCGGGGGATGCAAGACATGGATGGCGATCTTGGCTACGAGATATATTTGCTGAAGATATGATGGTACATCATATCGATTGTCTGAGATTCTGCACGAATATGGAAATTATTCAAATACAAGCACAAGTATTCCGTCCAAAGTGGAGTAGTTGGTTAGCCTCTTCCACGGTTTTTGCAAATTTAGTATTAGCACCTCATGGTTCCGAATGTATAAAAGAAGATTGGGTCTATTGTCAATATTACGGGGACTGGCAAACAAAAGGGTTGCTTAATGACTGGGAAATTGATTTTCGATTCTATGGTTCTGATGGATCCTTAAGACTAGAACCTCCAACTGATAAAACTAACATGCTATGGGAAGAAGCCGATGGATATCAATTAATAGGAGAACAATCAGGAGCAAAATTGAAATCTTATTTAGATATAAAAGGAAAATATGCGAGCGATAGCCAAATTGAAATTAGAGAGATTCCTAAGAATTCTAATATAGAGAACCGAGGTAGTGGGTACATTGATCAAGCCTATATTTTAGAACAAATGTACCAAGGCATCAAAAGTAAAGGTAAAAAACAACCCACGGGTAACTTTGAAGACAGCTTCAAGTCTTTTATCGTTACTCGAGGAGCAATATTAAGTTCAAGATCAGGTAAATCAATTTGGCTACCTCAATATTGGCTTGAACCAGTCGACGAACCATCAAATTTAAAGATAGTATGATTCATCTTTTTTTTTATCTTTAATCACTTAAAAAAACAATTTTTCATATTATTTTATTCTAGTTAACCTTTAGTTAATAAACTTTAAAAGGACAAAAAAATATTGTATACATAGCGAAAACAAATTAAGATGAGAAAAATGTCTGAGAAAAAAGATAAAAAAACGAAAAAAGAAAAAATCATTGGTATTGACTTAGGTACCTCGAACTCAGCCGCGGCTATGATGGTCGGCGGAAAACCTGAAGTTATTCCCTCAGCAGAGGGTGTTACTTTAGGAGGAAAGGCATTCCCAAGTTATGTTGCTTTTACGAAAGACGGACATAGACTAGTCGGAGAGCCGGCCCGAAGACAGGCTGTATCTAACCCCGATCGAACGCTACGAGCAGTAAAGCGTAAAATGGGAACAGACCATAAATATACGATCAACGGGAAAGAATATACTCCTGAAGAAATCAGTGCAATGATATTGTCTAAAATTAAAAAAGACGCAGAAGCTTATTTGGATTACGAAGTAGAAAAAGCAGTTATTACGGTTCCAGCGTATTTCAACGATAACCAACGTAAAGCTACAAAGAATGCAGGAAAGATAGCAGGTCTTGACGTCGTAAGAATTATTAATGAACCAACCGCTGCATGTTTAGCATACGGTTTAGATAAAACAGACCAAGAATCCTTAAAGATCTGTGTATTAGACTTAGGTGGGGGTACGTTCGATGTTACCATAATGGAAATGGGCGAAGGTGTATTTGAAGTTATTTCTACATCCGGTGATACTGCCTTAGGGGGCACGGACATGGATGAAAAAATGGTGAATTATATCAACAAAGAATTTCAACGAAAGACTGGTGTTGATATAACTACTGATAGTACTGCACAAGCACGAATTATAGAAGCTGCCGAAAAAGCTAAAATAGAACTATCTTCAGTATATACAACGAATATCAACTTACCGTTTGTTGCGCAAAAAGACGGAGAACCTTTACACCTTGATATGGAAATTTCAAGAGCAAAATTGGAAGAATTAATAGATCCAGTCTTGAAACGCTTAGATGGACCAATGGAGAGAGCGGTTAAGGACGCAAAGATCCAGCCGAGTGCGATCGATAAAATCATTTTGGTTGGTGGTCCTACACGTATGCCTTCCGTTAGAAAAACATTTAAAGACTTCTTCGGTCGAGAACCAGAACGATCAATTGATCCGATGGAATGTGTTTGTATGGGAGCTTCGATCCAAGGTGCAGCATTAGCTGGTGAAGTTGACGATTTACTACTCTTAGACGTTACACCGTTAACATTAGGAATAGAGACATTGGGAGGCGTAGCAACACCATTAATCGATAGGAATACTACTGTTCCATGTGAACGTTCAAAAACATTCTCAACTGCTTCAGATAATCAGCCAGCCGTAGAAATAAATGTATTGCAAGGAGAACGACCAATGGCAAATCAAAATCTCTCATTAGGAAGATTCCGTCTTGAAGGAATACCACCAGCACCTCGAGGAGTTCCACAAATAGAAGTCACATTTTCTATAAACCGTGATGGAATTCTTGAAGTGAGTGCAAAGGATTTAGGTACGGGCAAAAAACAATCAATACGCATCGAAGGAAATAAAGGACTATCAGAAGACGAAGTCCAAAAAATGGTTCAAGAAGCCGAGAAATACGAAGAAGAAGATGAAAAATTACGTGAAAAAATAGAATTGAGAAATAAATGCGATAGTACAATATATCAAACGGAACAGATGATGAAGGACAACGCTGATAAATTAGATGATGATCTAAAGAATGAAATGGTTAAAAAGTTAGATGACTTAAAAGATGCAGTAAAAAGCGATAAGATGACGAAAATGCAATCAGCGTTCGATGCACTAATGGAATCAGTCCATAAATTCTCACAGAAATTATATGGACAAGGGGCTGGTCCCGGTGCAGCAGGTGGACCTGGTGGTCCTGGAGGTCCCGGAGGAATGGGGGGCATGGGTGGAATGGGTGGAATGAGCAAAGAAGATATAGAGCGTATGATGAAGCAAGCAGGACAAAAAGGAGCAGGCGGAATGGGCGGAGCTACATATGATACTGGCGATGATTCAAAACGAAAGAAAAAAGCCGTAGATGTTGATTGGGAAGAAGAGGATTAAAATACCAGAAACAACTACAGACTACTATTTGTAAAACTTTTTTTTTTATTCTTAATTATAGCAAATGAATTCTGAGAAAGAATAGTTAGAATAATATATGGTGACTATCGTTGTCTAAAAAAAAACGAGATTATTACGAAGTACTTGGTATCAATAAAGATGCAACCCAAAAAGAAATCAAAAAAGCATTTCGCAAACTTGCTATGAAATACCATCCCGATAGAAATAAATCTCCTGATGCTGAAAACAAATTCAAAGAAATTCAGGAAGCTTATTCTGTTTTACATGACGAAGAAAAAAGGGAAAAATATGATAAATGGGGTTTCGATGGCCCGAATATGGAGGGTTTTTCTTTTGGCGGAAATGGGTTTTCTGGTTTCGGAGACTTCTTTGATATGTTCATGGACGGATTTTCAGGCTTTGGTTCATTTGGGCGTAAATCAAACCGAAGATCGAGGAAAAGAAGACAACGTGGTCGTGATATTGAAGTTAGAATTAAATTAGATTTAAAAACCGCAGTAAAGGGAACGACTCGCGAGATTAAGTTTATGCGGGATGTACCTTGTCCAGATTGTGATGGAACTGGGGCACAGAATGCTAAAGACGTTAAAACATGTGATAAATGTGGTGGGCGTGGAAAAGTCCAGTATCAAGCATCATCGGGTGGAGGTCTCTTTGGTCAAGTATTTTCAATAAGAACATGCCCGAAATGTGGGGGCACTGGTCAAATGATAGCCAATAAATGCCGAAAATGTGACGGAGAGGGAACTATCCAAGAAGAAAAGAAACTATCAATAACGGTACCGCCAGGTGTAAATACCGGCAATTATAAGGAAATTCCGGGGATGGGCGATTTACCAGCAAGAGATGCAATGCCTGGAAATTTATTACTATTATTCCAAGTAAAACCGCACCCTTATTTTGAGAGGGACGGGATGTCAATATCCAGTACAATTAAAATTCCTTTTACGAAGGCAATAATAGGCGGAAAAGAATCTGTTCGAACATTAGAGGGAACAGCAACTATTGATATCCCCTCTGGAACCCAAAGCGGAACCGTATTAAGACTACGAAATAAAGGGGTTCCTTCTGTGAATAATCCAAAAGTTAAAGGCAACCATTATATTACCGTAGAAGTCGATATTCCGCGCTATAAGAAATTATCAAGAAAGGCACGAGAATTAGTTGATCAATTAGATGAAGAAATTCCATCCATTGATAATACAAAATAATCATGAAAACAGATTATACGCTATAATGACTAAATTTATACTTATAAAATAATTTAAGAGCAAAAAGGAGGAACAAGAAAAATGGGAGACTTGGACGATAAAAAGACAGATGAAACCCAAAAAGTAAACGAAAATCCTGATCAAAGTAGCTCTAATGAAGCAAACGAGAAAGAAAAGGCGGATAATAAAGGTAAGCAAACAAATAAAG
>WJKO01000670.1 GCA_014729055.1 Promethearchaeota archaeon
CAATTCTATATCAAAGGGTATCGTATTTCAATCAAATAAATCGAAAAACTATTCATTAGTGAGATTAAAACCCGAAACGAGTGATGACGATCGAGATTCGGAATTAAAATCTCATTACTCTACAACTGTTGGAAAACTGAATAGATATTTACGAGTAGGAACAGAAGACATTTTTCAAGTAGCATTCGAAGATGTAGGTCGAAATTACGCATACTTAAACCAAGGTTATACTGTATCAGGAGAGCTCGCAGTTATTATGCCTTACAACAAGCGAGGCTTTATTAGTAAAAAGATCCGGGATAAAGAGACACGAAAAAAGCTGAAGGGTGTTATTAATAAGGTGTCCGTTGATGATTTTGGAATATTGATCAGAACTGCCGCAAAATATGCAAGCGAGATTGAAATCTTGCGAGAAATTCAGAAATTGAGAGATCGTTATCTCAAAATCGAATCTAAGATTAATCAATCTAAATCAACAATAGGTCAGATTATCTCAGAATATGTTTCAACAAATTATCTTCTACCAAGCACAAGTAAATTAAAGATGGATAAGATTAGGAGCCAGATTGTGCCAACGGTCGCATTACACCATAGTATTAAAGCAGCCCCATATAGTAATAATACACTACACATGAAAGTATTGAATCTAATAGAAAGTGTAGTGAATGAGACGGGAATGCTAGATTTTAACCAAGCTATTAATGATAAATTCATTAGATTTTATTATAATAACTTATATGCCCCAAGACAATTTTTAAATATCTATCATAATAAAATAAACGGAAGAAATATTACACTGCGACCAGGAATTTTAAAGAAGATTGAACGAGATCGTTCCGTTCCAAATGCATTAAAAATTATATTAAGACGGAATCTTACTGGTCATGGATTATATGATGGACTTAATATTCCAATTGAGAAGAACGATTATGCGATTTCGGTATTTACCTCGGGAAATATGTACTATGAGACGATTTATTATTCAAAAAATAATGAGTTAAAGGGACGATATTTCAATATAAATACACCTCTTTTCCTAAGCTCAAATGGTATTCATTATAATGATCTGGAAATAGATGTCATTGAGCCGTTGAATAAACCAAGAGAAATTATCGATAAGGGATTGCTAGACAAAGCATTTGAGTTGAACTTAATCTCTGAGCAACTCTATAATAAATCTATCGATACTGCAGAGAAATTAAGATCTGGGGAAATTCTAAGCGAGCTTGATAAAAAGAATCGCAGATCTCGGCTGTATAGGAAACGAGAAAAACAAGACACCGAAAAAATGGAAAAAGATCAAAAAGAAGACGATAAGGAAACTGGTTCTGATTCCGAGGAAGAATAAATTCCAATTATCTATCTTTTTGAAAAAATTATAAAAGATAATTTCCATCTTGCTTTTTTAGCAAGTAAACTTTAAGAATTTTAATCAGATTCGAGATATCTTCAAGGTCCGCTACTTCTATCATAGTATGCATATATCTTAAGGGTACACTCATCAAACCAACAGGCACACCAGTTCCAGTAGTTTGTATTACCCTCGCATCCGTGCCCGTTAAACCACTTGCAGGTTCTATTTGAAATGGTATATCTTCTTGTTTTGCGATTTTAATTAACCTTTTTGATATTTTTGGATGTAGATTGGGTCCAATCGATATTGACGGCCCTTTTCCTTGTTCAATATCCATTTCTTTCTCCTTGCTGACTGTTGGATAGTCGATAGCATGAGTTACTTCCAAGACTACTGCTGATTGTGGTAATTCATTGTTACATATAATCTTAGCACCATTTACACCGATTTCTTCTTGAGTTGTGAATACAAATATCACTGTATTTTTCCGATTATTAACTTTTGATAGTTCTTTTAGTAAATGAATTAAAATATAGCATCCCAATCTATCATCAAATGCCTTGCCACAGATTTTATTAGTATTAGGAAAACGCATAAAATCTTGGATAAATTCAATAAAATCACCAATTTGAACATATTTTTCTGTTTCTTCTCTGGAATTAGTCCCAATATCCAAAAATACTTCTTCAATAGGTGTTGTTTTATCCCTATTCTTTCTTTTAATTAAATGAATCGCTTTCTCACCAAATACTCCAGGCACGTCTCCTGATTTTCCAGAGATTGATACTTTACTACCAGGGATTAGGCGAATATTCTGCCCACCGACACTTGCGACTCTGAGATATCCCTTATCATCTATATATCTAACCATAAAACCAATTTCATCCATATGTGCCGCTAGAAGAATCGAATTCTTTTCGCTTTCACCATTTAATTTTGCATATAAGTTTCCCATAACATCAGTTTTAATTTCATCGCAAAACGGAGTTATTATTTCTTTTATGAACTTACGTACTTTTTCTTCGTGGCCTGAACACCCTCTTAGTTCTGATATGGTTTTTAGAAGCTTAAGATCTAACCCAAAATCATTTTCTTCATTTAATTTCGCCATTTAAACTCGCTTTAAGATCATTTTTTATCTTTTTTATCTTTTATCTTTAGAGGTTAAGTAAAAATTTCCAGATGGTAAAGAAATTAATATCCCTCGGTCTCGTAGGGTTTTTACTAACCTTTTCTCTACATTTTTACTCATTCCTAATTCAGTAGAGATCATATCGAAGATATAATGCGGAAAGCCATCATTTTTATGAATATGTTCATTTCTCTGAAAGTATAAAATTCTATTGATGAATTGATTAATTTCTTCTTCATTCTGTGCATTTTTCTTAGTAATTATGGGTTTATATGAATTCGATTGTACCCTAAATATTTGCTGCTTTTGCTTAAAGGTGATCTCTGGCGTTGTGCTTTTAAAATCTTTGGTTTTAGAGTGAAATTTTTCATTTTGTTTTTTTTTTACTAACCGCATAGCTTTCGTACATCCTTCTACAACCGTACCTTTAACGTCAGTGACTTTATGAAATCTTCTGCATCGTGGACATTTTTTGCCCTTTTGATCTACTTTAGCATAGGTATATTGATGACATTTTGAACATAGAAAAACGATATATTTTTGCATTACAATTCAAATAATAACATAAGATTGATCTTTAAAAATAAAAAAAACCAATTTGGCGAATATTAAATGATACATTGCGTTCTTTTGAATCCTACGGTAGATAGAATACTGAGAATCGCGGGATTTAAACTGGCAAGCACCTATAAAGTGAACAAAATCCATGAATTTCCAGTCGGTAAAGCAATTAGCGTAGCTTTGACATTGAAAGAGCTGCAACAAGATGTTAATGTAATTGCATTAATTGGTCAAAAAGAAATCACATCGTATGAGAGATTTCTCAGACGAAAAAAAATTGCACACACCTTAATCCCTATTGATGGAGATACACGTTCAAATATTACCATTTTAGACGATAAAAAAAAGATGACAACGCACCTTAGATTGCCTGGATTTCGAGTTAATCAATTTCATTTGAAAAAAATAGAGAATATATTAGTCAATAAGGTTAAAGAAAATGATTTCGTTGTTTTTTCAGGTTCCTTTCCTGATGGAGTACCAGCAGATTATCATTTTCGAGTCCATGAATTATTAAAAAATAAAAATATTAAATTTATCGTTGATACGAGCGGACGCCCATTGGAATTATTATTGAATGTAAATCCCTTTATTATTAAAGCTAATTTAGAAGAAATGTCAGTTATCTTGAATAAAGAACTTACAGAAGCGCAAGAATTAGAAAATCGACCGACGGATGAGGATCTCCAACAACTCCTCGAAATGTGTTCGAATCTGAATAATATTGCAGCACGCTTTAATGTGTTAACTTTAGGGGATTATGGTGCACTATTATTCACAGATCAAGAACGATATTATGGATTCTTGGACATTGAAGATGCTACATACACAGTTGGATGTGGAGACTCCTTCTTAGGGGGATTAATCGCAGGACTTAATCAAAATAAAAGCCTTCCAGACATATTACGCTTAGCCGTCGCTTGTGGAGGTGCCAATACGCAAGAGTTGGGAGCGGGTCTACTCAAGAAAAGCGATGTAGATAAATACTTAGAATTAGTAGAACTTAAAAAACTATAAATTAACCAAATTTGACCACACAGCAACAAGTAAAAAACTTTTTTTTTATTTAAAAACATCAAATGAATGGAGTTATGTATGATGTCAAAAGATAAGAAAGTTAGTGAATTAAAGGAAAATCAAGATGAAGGATTAGATGAGGAAGATTTATTTCAGGAAATATTAAGGAACAAGTATGGGGAAGATTTCGAGATTAACCCAGAAAATAAAAAGGACTTCGATCCATACATTATTGTTGATATGAGAGAGCGAGGGAGTGGTATTGTTGAGGAATTGGAGGATCTAGGTGCTAATGTAGTTGTTGAAACACTCGATGCAGGAGACTATTTATTATCTAGTAATGTTGCTGTAGAGCGTAAACGGGGAGATGATTTCTATGGTTCTCTTTTTAGCGGTTCGAATCAGACAAACGTCTTTGAGGAGTTAATTAGATTAAAAGATTCGGTGGATACCCCAATGCTAATTTTGGAACATTTCTCATTTATGTTTCGTAGGGGTGAAAAAATGATAAATAGTCTTTATGGAGCTTTAGTAGCAATTGCAACACAAATGAATATTCCAATCTTGCCGACAAGGAGTATTTCCGATACTGCCATTGTTTTATACAGAATCTCGAAACAACAGCAAGGAGAACTTAAAGTAAATGCAATTGCTAGAAGAGCACCGAAAACTATGTCTATTAAAGAGCGACAAACATTTTTCTTGGAGGGTTTATTTAATGTGGGTCCAAAGAAGGCAGAATCCTTAATAGAGGAATTTAAATGTCCTATTAATTTTCTCACGGAATTAATGGGAACCAATATTCTTTATACTCGAACCGGTAATCCTAAGGGTATTGATGGTAAATTAGCTGAAATCAAGGGATTTGGCGTAAAATTCGTTCGTCAGAACCAGAAATTGTTATCTGCAGAAGAAGAAGACGATATTTAAAAAAGTGAAAGATTTATGAATCAATTATCATGTTTGATTAAAATTTATTGATTCAGTTAATCTCCAAGAAGTTTGTCCATAAGTTCATCGGGATCTGGTAAATCTGTTTTAATCTGGTAATCTTTTCCTTCAGCTTTAGCAATGGAGTATTTACATAATTCATACGTCTTCAGAACGCCAAGTGGTGCAGGAATCCGTCCTTCCCATTCGATTGATAAATTAATATCAATCCCCGCATCATGCATTAGCTTTATAGCTCTTGGATAATCTAATGTAGTTTCCAAGCCATTTTCATCAAATGTATAGGTCTTTGCATGCATATATTTTATAGCGTTTTTCTTAATCAACAGATCTAGAGAATCCCATCTCAATTTATCGTTTTCATAATTACCGATATCATATATAAAACCTAGGTGCTTTGATTGTAATGCATCTAATAGTTTTTCTTGATAGTCGGGGTTACTAGAATATCGATGATGGGTTTCAATACAAAGCGTCACGTCTCTACTTTGAGCATATTCTAAGGCAGGTTTTAGCACTTCAACAGTCCATTCCACTGCTTCCGCGGTATTCCTTGGTTTTTTAGGTATCAATCCCATCTTTTTATCCCAGCTTTTTCCGCCACCCAATGATAATCGAAACTTATGAATGCCATTATCAGCAGCAATGTCAGTCCAATGTTTGAGTTCTTTTATTGCTTCAGGTCTACTTGATTTTCCCACTAAAGGATGAGGATGAGGTCCTAAAGAAAATATTTTTATTCCGTGTTCTCCAAATGCTTCAATAGCTTTTTTCAATATCTTTGGATCAGAATTGAAGGTGCGATCAAGCATCTCTACTTCATCTACATCATCCATCAATTTAATATAATCAATTACTGGTTGATAGCTTCCGCCCATGGTCATTAATGCCCATTCTTTACGAAAGCTATATGTATTAAAAGCGATTTTCATTTTATTTCATGTGATTTAAACTGACCTTCCATTTTAAATTATCTGAAAACTGGATCATTAAAAATAGAAATTTTTAATAAGATTCTTTAGAAATCTGCTTATTTTTTAACAAAAGTATCTTTTTCTATTTTAGATACTTATTTAACATTAAAAGAATTACACTAAGCAAGAAAAACCAAAATAAGAGAGAGATGTGAAATGGAAAATCAACCCGTAGGTTTAGTATTTATAATGAAAAAAGAAAAAGAAGAACTTGATCTTGAAAAAGAATTACAACCGTTCTTCCCGCAAATAATTAAAAATTTGTCAGATGAAGGATATGTAAAGACGAAGGAGGAATTTGATAGGATTTTTGATGCTCAGACTGTGCATTTTATCAGATTAGATTCATCGGACTTTAAAAAGCTAGAAGAGGATGAGCAACTTATCGGTGCGACCGCGTTAGATGCTTACGTGACTATTAACGAGGTTCAACCACACGAAGATGTGAATGCTTTACATTATAACGGAGATAAAGCACCTTGGGGCTTTGATCTATATGTCGCCGTAGTTTATTCGGTTTAAAATAATACTCCGAATGTATAATCAGAAAAAAGACGATAGATAGATGAATTAATAAATGAAAAACAAGAACCCAAGAGATTTATTAAAAGTAAACCAATTACTCAATTCAGAATTAACACAAAATTTTACTATAATTTTTACAACACCGAATCAACTTATTTATGACGAACGAGCACCTCATAGTTGTCGCGAGAAATGTCCTAATTATAATACGCGCTGTTTTTGTCCTCCTTTCAGTTTAAAATATACCGAGAAATCTAAACAGAAAAAGTTTGTAATAATACTGGCTAAAACTATTCATTTCAGGGAAATGGATAATAAAATTAACGGAAATAAAAGAATCAACAAGATAAAAATGATGAAACAGCACTATAAAGCCGAAAGTGTATTCCAAAAACAAATAAAATCTATTTTTCGGTGGTGGGGATTGAACTACAATGATATTTTTTCTGCGGGTTTTCCTTTAGATAAATGTGATAGATGTTTTAAGAATGAAGAACAGCGGAAGCTTGGTATTAAAGAGGGTTGCTTTCCCATGCCCTCGGCCGAGGCCTTTAAAGTTGATATACAAAAAACAATGGAAAAATATGATTACCCAATTGACTTTTATTTAAATAAAGGGCTGACACGCATTGCTATGATTTTTACAAATGAACAAAGTTGTCAAGCATATCTTGGACAGAAGATCATTCATAATGATTTTCCACTATCAAGATCCTCCAAAAAACCGTATACTATAGATATTCCAGATCTATTGATTCAATCATTTCCCAAAATTAATTTTAAAATTATAGAAAATGCAGAATTTGAGAGATTTTTAAATCAAGAATATTCATATTTATTTCTCTGGAAGAACGCTCTTTTATGGAAATATAAATCAAGAAAAAGCAAACTACGTAAAATACGAGAA
>WJKO01000671.1 GCA_014729055.1 Promethearchaeota archaeon
CCATATAAAGAAATGAAAATAGATAAAATAATAGATTGGGTGTTTGGATTTGAGTAAAAACAAAAAGAAAAAATCAAGAATTTTAGCAATCGAAGCTCATCCGGATGATTTAACATATTTCTATGGTGGAACCGCTGCAAAATTAGTAATGGATGGACATGATTTTCGGGTCATTACTGTTACAAAAGGAAGTCAGAGTACTTGTGACCCACAATTCAGTGAAGAAAAGATCACCGAGAAGCTTATGGAAGAGCATAAAAATGCTTTAGAGATCATCGGTATCGACGATAATGTTCAGCTTTCTGGTTTTACAAATCATTTTATGTATGATTCGGAAACGAAACTTAAGCTCCGAGAGACTATTATCAAACAAATCCGTGAATATAAACCAGATACAATCATATGTTTTGATCCATCGAACGTTTTTGAAGAAAACCCAGACCATTCTCTATTATCGAAAGTAACCATAGAAGCGAGTTCATTTGCTGCATATCCATTAGTTCATAAAGAACATATAGAAGAGGGATTAGAACCATATTTTGTTAGTCGTATTCTTATGACACCCACATCACATCCAAATATGTTTGTAAATATTGCAGAAGAACCTTTAGAGAAGAAAAAATTAGCAGGAGCAGCATATCAAACTCAGTTAGATCTCATGATCACAGAAATCAAACAGCGATTAAGAAATGCTGGATTAGATCCTGATTTAGACGATATCGACCGTGAGGATCTATGGTTTAATGTGTGTGAATCTGATGCAAAGTCTTGTGCGAGAGAATCAAGGAAATATTATCAGAATCATCCGAAATTGGCACCACGAGTTCCACTTGAATATGCAGAATCATTTAGAATGTGCTTTTTAGGCGCTGTTGAGAAGATAAAATCATATTTACCTAAGGAATGTTTTGAATTATAACTTAAATTACAGAAGGTGTACAAAATGCGAGAACCAGAAAAAAGTCAACAATGTATAGATGAATACGAGAAACTCTTACCCAGATGTTCTGATTATATAGATTATTATGCAAAGATGTATCCAGATAAGACTGCTCTAATTGAATATGATACTGGGGAAGAAGTGAATTGGAAAGATTTTTCTATTAAAACCAAAGCATTTGCCGCAAAATTGTTAGATATGGGTCTTAAAAAAGGCGATATTGTTGCGACGATGTTACCTTTATTGAAAGAACACGTTTATTTGATTTATGCATGCTACAAAATCGGATTGATTATTGCTCCCTTAGATCTTAGACTTAAATTCGAAGAGGTTCGCAGATGCTTTTCTATTATAAAACCTAAAGCATTCTTTTTCTTAGGAAAAACCGAAATAAACGATTTCAGACCTTTAGTAGCGGGCTTAATGGAAGAGTTTTCAATTTGTGAACACTGGATACAATTTGATATACTCCCTCATCTAATTATTAAAGATGCAATCAGCATCGTTGAATTTGCTAATACCATTGAAGCTGCCTACATTGGTTCATTATTTTCTGGAACGGTAAAAAATGCAATGGAAGCTGTTGGAAAACGTGACCCTTGTCTGATAATATTTACTACGGGATCAACTGGATTTCCAAAACCCGCAGTTATTTGCCACGAGAATATATTAATTCAAAACATTGGATTAAAGGTAGCATTTGAAATTACGAAGGATGATAATATGTGTATTAATCTGCCCCCTAGTCATGTTGGCTGCGTGACAGAACAGCTTGCAACTACGATATTTGCAGGCGGTACTAGCGTAATATTACATATTTTCGATGCAGAAAAAACCCTTGACGCAGTACAGAAATACAACGTTACTATGTTGGGTCAAATCCCTGCTTTGTTTAATTTAGAATGGCGATTAGATTCCTATGAAAAATATGATCTATCTTCATTACGATTTGCATTATACGGAGGAGAGGCTGTCTCTAAAAAGTTTTTAAAAAAACTATCTTCGATGGCGCCTCGTTTTGGTAGCGGGTTAGGACTTACGGAAACCGCTGGCTTTGTAACGTATACACCAATAGATTGCAAAATAGATGATGTGATTAATAGCGTAGGCTTCGATTCACCCTTGTGTCCGATTAGCATTAGAGAACCAATGAAAAAAGATGGTACTGCAGGAAGCGAGAAAAAAGAGGGAGAAATAGGAGAAATATGTTTCTCTGGTTTGCAAATCTTCTTAGGATATTATAAATATGAAGAAAGCACAAAAAAAGCAGTAAGTAAAGATGGATACTGTTATACTGGTGATCTGGGATATTATAACGATAATGGTTTACATTTTGTAGGAAGAAGAAAATTTGTTATAAAAACCAAAGGATATCAAGTGTTTCCGAAAGAAGTTGAAAACTTCTTATTTTCTAAGTTAAAGCATAAAGTGGAATATATTGGTTGCGTTGGAGTTGAGCATGAAATATATGGAGAGGCAATTATTGCTTTTGTTTCACCACAAAATGATGTAGAATTGACTAAAGAGGAGATTAAGGAAGTATACAAGGAAGTTGCAGCATATAAACGTCCGTCACACGTAGTTTTAATAGACATAGAAGACTTTCCACTAAATCGAATCGGTAAGACAGATTATAAAGCTCTGAAAGAATTAGCAACTGATGAAATCAATGAATTGAGGATTGAAGGTAAATGGGATTCTGAAAAAAAAATTCCATCAAAAATTAACAAAAAAATAAAATCA
>WJKO01000672.1 GCA_014729055.1 Promethearchaeota archaeon
CCTTGAGGACATAATAAAGGCCCAAATCCTACTACAAATAGCATATCATACGGCTGCAATTTTTCTTTATAGAGCGTTGTATTAAATTCAAGTAGGCTCATCATATCCTCAGTCCCCCCTCCATCTCCACTTTGTCCTCCATCTTCTCCACCACCCCCAGTTAAACTATCTCCTAAAAGAGAAAAGATATCTGGACCATTCCACATCATTGTCATATAATTACTACCTTGACCGTCCAATGTCACCGTTACATTAGGAATATCTAATAGATTATAAGTGGAGATATTAAACAGAGCTATATCTCCGGGAAAATGTATGGTCCAAGGTTCTTGGTCAAGTTTATGTGGATAAGCTCGAAACGTCTCTCTTAAAATATTTTGATAGAAATTTCTATTTACCACATAAACACTGCGAGAAAGAATATTGTTCAAGATATTATCTTCAGTATATACTTCTAAATAATTCGAGCTTATATCTATCACTATCCATCCAATTAAATACACACCTTCTTCTTGAGGTGTCCATTCGGCAACTAATTTATAATAATCACTAACTTCGAAAACATCTACTGGTTTCAATATTGAAAATGTTTCAATTTCGCCGTTTTCAGTATACCTATTTGCAGTAAATGCTATTTGGCAGTTGTTTACTGCAACATTTCCGACATTAAAAAGTAAACATTCCGAAATATAGACTTCGTTCTCATAATGCATGCGATTAAAATCCGCAGATGCAACAACAATATCTTTTATTTCATATTGGGTTACGTTTTTATCTATATAACCCATAAGTTCGTATAGGGTATCATTTGCATTATTTAAGGTCGTACCTAACCCCATCGAGAAAATGCCGGAATGGTTATCCCATATACCATACCCAAGGCTCTCATTTATATCATATAGCATAGCAAAGCCAGGATCATCAGTTCCCTTAGTATAATACGAGCCATTGTTAAAATAATCTTCAGGTAAGGCTGGTTGATTAAGTAGTCCAGCTGATGTTAAATTGCCAAGTAAATCTATGGAATCATCTATTCGATATCCACTAACCTGATCCGAAGTAGAATTGATACCCATTATTGCATATTTATATGGATGAGAATAATTTGTGTTATTATTATAATCTGCAACACACATTGTCTGGGTATTGTCATCATATGTAATATTATCATCTAGCCCCACATTCAGTATCGACATAAGACACTCTGTATTATTTGTATCAAGCGCTCCAGTCTCGTTTAGAAACATATCTGCTTTAAAATACGAAATAAGTTGTAAATCTTCAATGGGCTTCTCATCTTCTCTTAAATTCAAGAACCTAAATTCGTAGCGAAAGCCATTAACTCGATCTAAGTACTCATAAAATATCTCATTATCAGCGATATTGATATAATCTGCAATATAATTCCAAGTTTCCACAATAACGACGACATATAGGCCATTTAAACCTAATATTCCGATATACCGATTATAATCTTCATCACCCAAATTAATTGTCGTCATTTGATGAAATTCTTTAACAACTCTGAATTCTGAAAACCAATGCACACGATCCTCATACCTTAATCCAAACTGGTTAAGTGGTGTGTGAATCTGAACAAAATCCAAAGTTTCTTCGGAGGTTCCATTAGTAAGGACGACAGCATCCATTAATGCTTGTGTACTAAAAATTGTATTCATGTCATAAGCATTAATACTATTCATGTCTAAAGACTGTCCTAAAGCCGTTTCATTCCATTGGGAACTATTCGAAGTTGAAATGATGCCCGCATAGGGCAAAGGCACGGAAAATGCTAGTCTTTCATAATTTTCTTCACCAAAGATTGCATGTAAATAATCATAAGCAGCACTAACATTAATTAGTCCGCTCCCTTCGGCATTCAGATCCTCCGATATCGGATATGCAGTATTACAAATTGCAGTTGTTAGTAACTGTGGGTTTGCTAAAGGAAAAGCTTCAATTAATAATGCAAGACATCCAGCAACAACCGCTGTTGCTGCACCTGTTCCACTACTTTTGGTATAATTTTCATTGATTGGGGTTCCGTAGGCAGGTCTTGGAAATAAATTATCTGGTAGAGAGAGATCTTCCAAGGGAATCATATTTTCCAAATCATCAAATTCTCCTCCAACAAGTTCTCCTATTAGTCCACTATATTCGGATAATTGATCTCCCAAACCATTTACAAGGGAGAGACTATCATTTGTAAAAATTCTAGAACGTGGTCCTATTAGATCTACTCCTGGTGCCATAATATCTGGAACCGTTCTAAAATCGAGACCAAATCCTCGACTACTAAAATTCGCCACACCTCCTAAATGAGAATTATATGCACCGACGCTTATAGAGCCCAAGGCTTGACCTGGGGTTGTTACACTCATATAAGATGGTCCATCATCCCCAGTAGGTGTTACCACTACCAATCCTTTTCTTACAGCGTTAGTAATAGCAATAGAAATTGGATCTACATATGCTCCTAAAATTGAAGTGCAGAATAATAATATATCTGCACTATGCTGAATAGCCCATTCTATGCCCGATATCATGAATGACCAATATGTTAAACCAATACTGTCATATATCTTCACGTTTAGAAAGCTTGCACCGGGCGCGACACCTGCATAAGTCTTGTTATTTGGATTGCTCGAATTACTCAAATGACCCGTTCCACATGCTATTCCCGCGTGGAACGTTCCCCTCCCGGTAAAATCAGTATAATAAAGGGGTTCTTCGGGTACCATTGAAACAGCACCAACAAATTTTGGATCTGTTGTTCCGAGGTCGTCATCAAAATCGTCCAAATCACCCCCGATCTGCCCAGTTAGATCAACTCCAGAATCCATAACCGCAATTACAACACCAGAACCGTTTATTCCACGGGCCCATAAGTCCACAGCACCTATCTCTTTTGTAAAATTAACAAATTCAGAAGCATCACCGTTTGACGACTCAATGAAATTTAGCACATTATTCTTCTCTTCCTCACTTGGAATTGAATTCTCTGCGTGATCTAACCATATACTTTCTATTTTAGTATTTTTAGCAAGAATATATACTCTATTCAATTGTAAAATTGCTAAAAAGCCATTGATTATACTATAAATATCCAAGATTTGTAGATATTCAACTTCATAGAAACCGTCCATTGCGTAATTATCACTAAGAGATACTATGACCATAATTGTTTCTGAATTAGAAATATTCTTCATACCACCTCTATCTTGAATGATGTCCTTGATTTTCGGATCAATCTTATCCTTGAAAAATACATTATCCTCCATCGATGCTATACTCGAAACTTCACCGATCCGGTAAATCCCTGATAATAATATTAGACTAAGGAATAATGAAGCATATATTTTTCTATTCATAATGTTCTTCTCTTTTCTTAGATTTTCAGACTATTTCTTAGATTTACTTTTAGTCTTCTTCTTTTTCGTTTTCGTTTTACTCGATGCCTTTTTGTTGGTCTTCTTTTTCG
>WJKO01000673.1 GCA_014729055.1 Promethearchaeota archaeon
CCTGATTAAAGATTGGATCATTTATCGTTATTTCAGGATTTTCGATATCTTTTAGCAAGGATATTTCCTTAGATATGATATTTCCGACAGAATCATTTGCATAAAAAGTTATATTAACAGATTCAGAATATTTTTCCCATTCAGAGAGAGCAAATGTAGTATTTTCCTCAAAGAAAATGTTGGTGATTCCACCATTGAAAGAGTACCACATCAACTCTTTATGTGGATCGAGTATTTCTACTACAAATTCTGGAGGATTAATACCTAAGAGATCTTGGTCATGAGGGAATAATATGGTCAACTCAGGTGCATTTGAATCTTTTATTAGAGTAATTTTTTCCGTTGATAAATGTCCACATGAATCATTCGCATAGAATGATATGCAAATCGGACGGTCCTCCATTGAACTCCATACTGTTTGATTAATTCTTCCCTCAGATTCTAATGGATATCTTTCTGAACTGTTAAATGTATACCATGTATCCTCAAGACAATCATCGGTTATATTTATTTCATAATATGGAGCAGTCCCATTATAGACTGCATTGTTTATTGGATTAGTTATGGTTATGTTTGGGCTAAAAAGATCCAGAAATAACTGTATAGATTGTATTTCTTCAGTATTTCCAGCATTATCAGTTGAAAAATATGAAATAGTATGTTCTCCATGAGAATATCCAGATATAGTAAATGAACCTGAATAAACTTCCCAAGCGCTTGAATCAATTTGATAGGTAATGTTTGAAATTCCAGATGCTTGTAAATCATGATCATCAGAAGTTAGAGTAATCTCAGTTGAGTTGGATATAATATTATGTTCTTTGCATAGCTGCAGACTCAGATTCGTGGTTGGAGAATAAGGATCATAGATTTGTAGGGAATAGTTTAGTCCCCCATTGTTTTTCCATTTGAGATTACCTGTGCTATCGATAGAATAAAAGGAAAAGCAGAAGGAATCTAACCAATGTAGAGAAGATATATCAAGATTCAATGAATAATTCCCATGAATCATAGACATGGTATGGTTTATGTAGGTCCCCGTAGAATTTTCATTTAAATATACCCAAGATATTGAGGTATCATCTGATACACTACAGTTGATTTGTAAGGTAGTATCATTATATTGAGGTGAAATAGTGCTCAAATAGTATTTAGATTTATGGAAAGTAATATTTGGACTCTTAATGTCTAAGAAAATTTCTTCTAGTTGTATTTCTTCAAGATTTCCTGCGTTATCCGTAGCAAAATATGAGATGTTATGAAGTCCATGAGAATATCCGGATAAAGAAAATGAGTCAGAATATTCTTTCCAAACGCCATCATCAATTCTATAAGAAATATTATTTATCCCAGTAACTCTTTCCCCGATATCTTCAGCAGAGAGAGTAAATGTTGTCGATTTTGATACAGTATTAGGAGCTTCAGATATTTGATAAGCAATATTTGTTTCTGGGGGTATTAAATCTCCAATTCGAAGTTCAAAATTACCTCCCTCATTGTTGTTTGTTCCAAGGTTTCCATCAGAATCTTTAGCATAAAAAGAAAATGAAACGTAGTCACCCTTAGTAAGTCCAGTGATATCGAGAGGATAAAACCATTCGGAATTGATTCCCAGTTGCATAGTTCTATTCACAAAAGTACCAGTAGAATTTTCTGAAAGATACACCCATTCCATTGATGTAAAATTTAGAACAGAGCAGTTAATCTCTAGTGTTTTGTCTAAAACTAATGGAATTGTTGTATTGAGATAATTCTCATTCAGAGAGAATTTAATGTAAGGCGAATATGGATTAAAAAGAATTAATGCATCAGACGCACCATCTGTTTCACTATATGTTTTACCTCCTATTACAATTTGGTTTCTTTCAATATCAGTATCGACACAGAATCCATAATCATCGTTGTCTCCTGCCCATGTCTTTTCCCACATCATATCTAATGAGCTATTAAATTTATATATTAATAGATCATTCCCATTATTGGTGTAAATTCCACTAAATGTAGAGATATATATGTTATTTCGTGAATCTATATCCAACCTTAGTTGTATGGTATCATTTAGTTTTTGGGATTCAGTATATGTACCTTCTGGACATATACCTCCAAAACCACTAACTTCGTCAATTAGATTACCATTTAGATCATATTTTAATAAAAACATTCCGTTATCTCTAGAATAGCCGGAAGTATAAAGATAAGATGAAGAGTTATCTATGTCGATAGCCATTCCCCAATCTTTACTCCAGCTCCAGCTTTTAGTCCAAATATATTGACCATCTGAATCGAATCTCACTAAAATAGCATCACCTCCAGGATAATCAAAACCTGAAACATATATATTATCGGAATTGTCCAAAACAACATCATTTCCAAAAACTGTATGAGTGGACCCATATCCCCAGGTGTTATTCCAAATTTGATTTCCTGAAGAATCATATTTAATTATCAACATCTCCCTACCAGTAGTTCCAAGAACATGCTGATATCCACATACGATTATATCATTATTGGAAGTTAATGCGATTCCAAGTGCTCTTTCCCCTTTAGTGCCAAAATCTTCTTGAATAAGCCATTCCAATCCTCCTGAAGTATTGACTTTTAAAACTACAATCTTTTGTCTATCATATTCGTAAGCATCTGGACTTTTAGTATAACCTGCTATATAAATGTCATTTTGTTCATCAACATAGATATCCTCTGGGCGATCCAGATATGTTGTCCCCCATGTGAAATTCCATATTAAACCTCCTGTGGGATTGTATTTTAATAACATAATATCATCTTCGCC
>WJKO01000674.1 GCA_014729055.1 Promethearchaeota archaeon
ATATGTTACACCTGAATTGAATACTTTAAATTTTCTTGATTTTAATTCTTCAATTAATTTAATGCGTTTCTTAGCACCTACTTTTGATGCTATTTTGATCCCGTGCTTATTTGGGTTTAAATTATCAGCTTCCTTAATGTTATGGATAACCACTTCTTTTAAACCGCTCGGATGTAACCCGCGCAACTCTTTTGGGGTTCTATAACCTATATTTGGACTTTTGACTCCACTTTTCTTTTTCTGTCTTGTCTTACTATCAATACCTTTTGCTGCTCGCCATCCACCCTTTACGCGTTTATATCTCCAAGATTCAATTCTTTTAAAAGAGGGTTTTTTCTTCCTCATTTTGGATTTAATTCTTTTTAATCTTTCTTTTTCTTTTTTATCTACCATTTAAGACACCGTTTTAATGTAATATTTTATTTTATACGCCACAAGACTTTACCTGTAGAATATTCCTTTGAATAAACATAAATACCATCTTGAAATACTCTGGAGTCTTTTCGGCGAATTCTACAGCGCTTTTGAATATTTGCACAAGTTTGTCCCACAGCTTCCTTATCGACCCCTTCCACTGTGACTTCATCTTTATCTGCTTTAATGCTAATATTTGGTCCTGCGGTATAGGTTGTTCGAGGACTTCTTTCTCCTTGAAAGTTCAATATTTGAATTGCATCATGTCCTTTCTTAGTTTTTGGTGGTTCTACCGTAATAGGAAAGTGAGAATACGCAATCATCATTCTATATCGATATCCTTCAGTCACTCCTATTATTGCATTATTTATTATTGAGTTTAGCGTACCCATCGTAGCAATTGTGGAAGTTCTTGAAAAATATGAATGTAAACGAACAATCTTTCCATCTAAACTAATATCAATTTGTCGTGCATGGGAAAGATCTTTTGTTAATTCGCCTTTATCTCCCTTAATAGTAATGATTTTATCTTTTAGAGTGACGTCAACATTCTCTGGGATTTCAATTTCGATTTCGTTTTTGAAATTCTTTACCATATTCAACACCAATTTCTTCTTTTTTAATATACATAAGCTAGCAATCTTCCGCCAATATTGTATTCCTTGGCGTTATTATGTGTCATAACACCTTTTGGGGTAGACATAATAATAATTCCAAAATTTATTGCGGGAAGATATAGCTTTTCAATATTTTCAATTTTTTTTGCTTTAACGGAATTTCGTGGTTTTATAACTGCACATTTATTTATACGTCCTAATAATTGCACACGGAATTTACCAGTTCTTCCGTCGTCAATAAATTCAAACTCTCCAATATAGCCGTTTGCTTGTAAGATTCTTAGGCAAATCCCTATTAATTTAGATACGGGATATATTAAGACGTCCTTTTTTCCTGCTCTTTCTGCATTCTTTAATACTGAAAATGCATCAGCTAATGGGTCTAATAACATTTTTTTTTACACCTACGAGTATTTCCTAAATCCTATATATTCAGCAACTTCGCGAAAGCATCTTCTGCAAAGATCTAAACCATAAGCACGAATGATTGCTTTATTAGTTCCACATCTTCTACAATGTCGTGTTCCTTTTGATGAACTTCTTTTATTTTTTATTCTTTTATTCTGATAACTCATTAATTTTCCCTCTCAATGGAATTGAACAAATTAGTAGTATCTTTCCTCCATTCTATCTACTACTTCAACTTTATATTGTTTTTTCATAAAATACATGGCTTCTTCTTTTGAAACATAATGGTTTTTCGCGATTTTTGATCTTCTATATCGTCTATTTTTAACTCTGAATCCTGGTCTGACTATTCTAATCATTATATCCAAACCAATGATCCCCAATTCATGTAAATATTTAACCCCTGGTATAGTGATGTGTTCGTTGATACCAAAGGCAACACACCCCTTATTATCAAATGCGCGCTTTAAAATTCGATTATCGTTGACGATTAAAACTCTTTTGAGGAATTTAGTGGCATCTTCTCCTCTTAACGTAACTTTAACTGCAATATTTTGTCCTTTCCTGATGCCCCATTCTTTTACCGATTTCTTTGCTTTCAATAAGACAGGTTTCTTCTGGGTCAATAATTCGATAATCTTTGCAGCTTTCTGCAATTCAGGACCAGATTGTCCTATTGAACTATGAATTACTACTTTTTCAAGATAGGGTTGCTTAAACGGATTAGAATCCCATTCTTCTTGAATTTCCTGTTCCGTAAGTTGTCCTTTCATTTAAATTCACCATATTTTAATCTGAAAATAGTTTTATTTCTGGTTTTTTCTTACCGATAATAAAGGAATAAGCATATGCTGTTTCATGAATCTCTTCGTCTCCTCCTTCACTATTAGCCGTAATCTTCACAATGCTGGCATTAGGCCCATATCTCTTCGTGATACTATTGATATTACCGACCATTCCTAAGTTTTTACCCCTAATAACCATGATTGATGCATTCTCTTCTAAAGGATAATAATCTAATATCTCTTGAGATGGTAATTTGATCTTTAATACACCCATAGTATTGTATTTATCCTCTTTCGGTTTCTTTGGATCCTTTACTTTAATTAGTATATTTCTTCCATCATGGAGATTTAGTTGGACATGTCCTCCCTTTACCGTAGATTTATTTTCGATACGACATAATTTGAAGTCTTTTTCTTTCTTTGGAATTTCCAATGGATATAAACCAAAAATCTTCTTAGGTAGAATTCTATATACTTTATCGTAATCCAGTATTTCCACCACATCCATTAAACCTACTGGAAACCTCACATCTTTACACACTCTGCCATCAATCAAGACTTTTCCCTGATTAATGACTTTTTTTGCTTCTTTAAGTGTATTAACGACTTTTAAAAGATCTCTCAAAATATGACCTAATGGTAGACTATTATGTTTTTGATGCGGGCCAGATCTGGTATTAATAAAAAACTTTGGATGCTTTTTATCAATGTGAATATATTTTGTTGTGTTTAACCTTTTAGTATGACGTTTATTACCTTTTGATCCCATTTTTTTAACCTCCTTTCTTAGCTGTTGCAGTTTTTTCAAGCTGATCTTCGGTTAATAATTTTTCCTTACGATCAATAACTTTCTGTCTCCACGGATCCATTTTTTTTCCCCCAAATTTAGTTAAGACAACGCTGTTAGGGGAAATTGGAACGTAATATGTTGCTCCATTTTTTTTCTCTAATGTGCACTCCTCAATCTCAATTTTACCTGTTCTTTTATGAAGACTAAGCACTTTACCTTCAACCCCTTCCAATTCTCCGTCTATTACTCGAACCTCATCATCAACGCGGAGCGGAATACGTTTGATACCCCACTCTTGCATCATTAATTCGTCTAATCTAACAACAAATAACTTAGACGTACGATGATTGGGGAGATTATGAAGTCTTTTTCTTTGTTTTTTGGGTTTTTTAGTTTTATTTTTCATTTAATACTCAACTCATTTCATATTCTATATTATCTGG
>WJKO01000675.1 GCA_014729055.1 Promethearchaeota archaeon
CGGCGAGCATTAAGATTTTTTTGGAGGATTATATCAAACAATATAAACCGATAGGTTTCAAAAAAGCAACAGATTATCTTCAATACATTATAAGGAGAGAAATTGAGAAACTTCAAGAAGATATACCCAAAGAATAAAAAGTGACTTGAAAATACCACGTAATAAGCGGAAATTGAATTATCTAATCTTTAATGTTCTATAATGGTTATGTTATTATATTTAATTCTTAACACATACCACAAGGTAGATTACACACTACCTTCTTTTTTTTATGTCATTTCAGATTAGAATTAAATAAATTTACATTTTTTATCTTCGTAAATTATGTTCGGGAAATGGCGAGAATGTGTTTAGGCGGTGGTTTCCGGCGGTTCGGTATGCTTGAAAGGTTCCGTTTCTGTCCCATCGGCGTAGAGTGGGGCGGACACGCCGATTTGTGCCGCGGCTTGTGAGATGCTCAGCATGTGAGGGTGGCATGGGAGATGTTAATTAAGTGCGGTTGTTATATAGATCATAAGCGGATTGTTATAGTGGTCAAGTTTGAGCAAAAATTCGTCAGCTGGAGAATATAATATAACAATTAACTGAGATCTATAATTGAATTTGAATGTTAATGGTGAATACTAATGAGTAATGATTCAAATAAAAATTTGGAAGATTTAGAGCAAGCACGTGATTTAATTAAAGACACGGACACGAAACTCAAAGAAATTGTCAATTCCAATATTTTATCTTCTATTTCCGAGATAATTAAAAATGCTAAAGATACCTTGAAAAGACTTGATGAAGAAAAACTAAAGCTTGAAGAAGAAAAAGAGAAATTAGAAAACGATACAAATGTTTTACAAGAGGAAAAACAGAATTTAGTCAAAGAAAGAGAACATCTGGAACAAGAGAAAACGCAATTACAACTGGAGACAAAACGACTTGAGAAAGAAAAGGCCGACAGGGACAAAAAAATAGACACAATCTCTTCAGAACAGCAGAAATTACTTGAAGAATATAAAGTCTTACAAGAGGACTTGAAAAAATTTCAAGAGATTGCATCAGAGGCAGAAAACGCAGAATTCGATTTTAAAGAAATCCAACAAGTGCTGAAGATTTATGTAATATTGCTGGAAGAGATTTACGAAACCAAACCACATATTCGTATTTTGTATCTATTACATGGGGACAGCCCTGAATTACACAGAAAGGATATCGCTGCAGCTACGGGAATTGGTGGCGCATTTGTTTTACGGGCGCTTCACGAACTTAATGATGCTAAATTGGTCGAATATGATGAAGAAACTGGTATGGCGCGGCTTATGAAAAGAATGTTTCCAAAATCGGAAAAAGAGCCCAAACGAATAGAAATGTAACGAATAGAAGACCAAACGAAAAAAATAAATAAAAAAAAGAAGATAGCATTACATTTCTCTTGAAATTTTTTCTTCTGCAATCAGCGATTTTATTATCATAAATCCAAAATATAACCCCAATGGATTCATAATTATACCTAATATGATTCCGCCGACTACTAAAAGTGCATTAATAGTTGACACAGCAATTTCAATGTCCATACCATCAAGTAGCCCAGGTGCTAAATATACAAGAAAGCTTGACAACGCAAGACACATCGAAGATATATTGAATACAGCAAAGACCACTGCAACGGCTTTCATCGCTTTATTATCACCAGACTTAGCGTAGAATGCACCAAATAGAATTTGTACAATAAAAAATGCAGCAAATACATAGACAAATAAGTCCCATGAACCATAGAGTTCGGATGTTATTATTGGATGCGCCATGTCCAAAGGCATGCTTAATAACCAAAAACCCAAGATGAGTATTAGTATAGGTTGATGGATCATTAAAAGTCCAGTTACGGACATATTTTTTCCTAATGCTTGCTGAAACTGTTTTTTAGTCAATTCTCCCGCAGAAAATCTACCCGCATCATTCTCGGGATGCAAAATAAACTGCAAGAATAATATTCCGAAGAATGTGCCTACAGGCGGAAATAGCATCATTGCAATAGATACTATGTATCCTATAATCCGCCCCTTCTTTGTATCAAACGCTCTGAAAATAAATATCGCATAGACAATTTCAAGTATGACGAATGCGATTATAATTGCACCAATGCTAACCAAGATGCGAAAATTTGCAATTGTGAAAATCGGGACAAATAAATCCAGTTCTAAAGCCACAATTATTATGTAAGGTAGAATAATTACGATTAAAGCAACTAATAACTGGTAAAATGATGTTGCCAAAATATTTCTTCTCATTGAACGCAACATTTTATTCTTATATGAATCTCTTTCATCAGTATCGGGATCGGCGGCGCTTGGTATGCTTTCTTCACTGATCTCTTGTTTAGAAGCATGAGATATTTCAGGATCTTTTGTCATTTAGATCGCCTCCCATTGAAATAGCGCATAACTATTGATCTGATTGGCGAATTGTAAAATGTCACTAAGAGAGCCCTCGACGATGAAAAATTCTCGTGTACTGTTATATTTTTGTTCTGTCTCAAAGAATTCAACATTCGTGTTTCTCCAGTTCGCCGCCATATGACAAGAGGAACAATTTTTGACAATTGCATATCCTTCTTGTGGATTATAAAGAAGACCGTTACATAGAGATAATAGACAATACCATTCTTCACCGATTCCATAGGGTTCATACCAATAATCGTCCCGTGTTAAGGTGACCGTTTCATTTTCGGCCAAAGCAGGTGAATAGGTTGCTTGAGTCCAGTCATCGGTAAACTTCACAGAAATATCATTGCGTGTCGAAGGGTCTCCCGTAGTATTATAAGTTTTTAACTCATTTTCGGTCAGATAATTAAGTTCATAAAGGTCAAATGTATAGTTATAAGCACCGTAGAACCCGTATTTCATCTTATAATATTCTACATCCCAATCGGTTGTATTATAGTAATACTTGCCGTATTCTTCTGTGAAACCATAACTATTAAAAGCCGCGCTCTGCGAGACTTCAACGTCAAATCCAAACTTAGATTCAATATCAGACAGCGAAATGCTCGCATCCACTAATGTGTTATTATAAAATTCGGCACTATTATTGGTTATGTCTTTGGTATAAGGATTAACTTGAATCTTTGGTTCATAGGGGTTACCCGTCAATTCATTTCTTACATTATCTATCACATCATAACATAAATCAACGGCATCTTGGGAATTATTTAAGCCATACCAAAACTCCCAATAGCTGGGACTAATACCTGTTGTGTCACTCACTTGTGATTCCCAGATATGTTTCTTAGCTTCTAGTAACAATCCTTCACTAGTTCCTATCTTATATGGTCCCCAATCAGAATAGTTTTGTTCACTAATATACCCCTTTTCATACGCTTGATTAATTAGTAATTCTGTTGCTTGAATGATGTTCCTCGTATTGTAATAACGGGCGATCAATGAACCGTCGTCTGAATGCGATTTTCCGTTGCCCATCCAAGTAAAATACTGATTATATTGTGCAGCGACCCATTCACATTCGGGCAAAAATTTATCGAGCGTTCCAATATTTTTTTCATTTTGGACAGCAAAATCATAGAATTGCCCCATCGTCATAAACCGATTGCCTTTTTTTTCAAGAGCAATGAGTTTATCTTCATGGTTTTTCTGCTTTTCAGGATTAAACGCAAATTCAGACGCGGGACCGCCGTGGACTTCTACATCACCCGTATTTAGCAGCTCGCCATCTGCCGCATATATCTGGTGATGCCAGGTATTGGCTTCAAATACCGGGGCACGCGGGTTGACCAAAGCGTGGGATTCATATCCGCCAAAATCCCATTTCAATATTGGCTTGTCAGGATAATATTTCCAATAGGTTGCTTGTTCTATATGTAAAACAAAAGCATCAAAATTGCCCATATCTCGCAACTGCGTAAATCCTGGAAGCCATTGACCTTCTTGCAATACAATTAAATTAGATGCGGTTAAACCTAATTCCGCCATTCTATGCTGTGTATAGTTAACACTTTCATAGAAATCTTTTAATGGGTAAGGTACATGCCATCCATCAGAATATTGAGGAGTTATTAATTCGAGTTGTCCGCGCTCATTCTGTTCTTTAATATCGGCAAACCAATCGGCATGGTTATCATTAATATATTCTAAAAGCATAAATTGGCACTCTATTGAATAATTCCAGTTCGTATGATTACCATACATCCACACTATATTAATCACGGCAAATGAGATGTCTTCATAAGACGTACCATCGCCGCATCGATATTGGAGATTGTAATGATAATAAATTGTGGAAACGGTTGGTTTTGTGGCTTTGTAGGTTAAAAGACCACCTAAGCCCCCTACGACTACGATTGCCGTTATCAATGCAGCGAGAGATATTCTTTTATTGAATCGAAAAATGTTTTCTGGGTCATTCATCCTTTCTCACTTTTAATGTTAGATTTTATTATTTATTATTTATTATATTAATTGATTATATTTTTCCCTATTCTGGATAATGTATCCTTATATTACGTCTGATACCCTCAATTTCCTCGAGATAGTCTAAAATACTATCGCGAATTTTATTTGCAGGATAAATATAATGTTTTTTACGAATAAATCCAACCGCATGATCCCAAGACCAAGTAGGATTCTCACGTAAAATATAGCCAGTAATGATACCACCGCTGCGTGAAATCCCTAGAGCACAGTGAACCAAGACTTTCTGCATAACAATATGTTTATCAATGAATTTATAGATTTTTTTAATCTTTTTCATCGGAATTGATACTCCATCAGGAAATCCACAATGTAAATAATCAATAGTGTTCCCTGGTTTATAATCCCAATCTTGCATTAAATTCACTATTGCTGTAATACCCGTTTGATGAATTAACGGCAGTTCATATTCTGTGACCATTCCAGAAATATAGAGATTTTCCTTGACTTTATCAATTTCAAAGGATTCGGGAATTTGTAAACACCTCTATGGAAGATAAAAAATATATTCTGATTAAAATCGGATTAAACTACTACTTCTATGATTTTAATCTTTGATTCTGACGACTTTCTTACAATTTGGGCATTTTCGGTGCTCTCTATGGTATTCTTCAAAACAATCATCGTGAAAATAAGCTCCACAATTATTGCACTTGTAGATATATTCATCCTCGTCCGGATTAAACATAATTCCACATTCAGGATGTGCGCACATTGTATCTAAATAGTCTGCTGGAGCTTCTTCTATCGAATATTTCACAGCAGTCCTATCCCCTGTACCTCCGTTTTCACAAGTAGTTGTTTCTATGTTTTTTAATGGTATTTTTAACAGATAAAAACAATGAACGCAACGAAATATTTTATATCTCTCATCGGCTATTAATTTCTTTTGTTTGCTCTGTTCATCTGCCCAAGCCATAGCACAATGCATATGAACCGGAGTTAAGCAGTTGGGGCAAAATCTTCCACAACCATAGAAATTTGTATTACAAGTGGGGCATTTATTAGAATAACAGATTGAACATTTTAATTTCTCTTTATCATTTCCTTTGTAAATCTTATATTTCTGTTCAGGTGTTAACTCGTCCAATTTTAAGAGAGTTCCTGCTATTTCCGAGAGTAATGCTGCGGAGAGCCCATCCTTTCGTTTCCCTTTATCAAAAATAGTAGCGACTACTTTTTCTTTCTTTTTTGCAATCTCGTTGATTGCTTCGTTTAATTCATTTCTATCCGAAATAAAAATATATTTGCCACCAGTGACTTGACTCACTCGTTTTAAAATGTTTCCTGGCACTTTTGCTGGACCCATTCGTAAAGTATCGATAATAACACCTAATTCTTTGGCAAGCTTTGCAACATTTAACGGATTTAATGCAGATAAAAGCGAGATTCCATCACTTACAATTAATATACGAATAGTTTTTTCCCCGATTTTTCTGAGCTCACCAATTATAATTCTTAGCGCACTCGCTAATGCCTCACCAAAGGCTGTTCCTTTACTAAACTCTGATTTATCTCTTATGAAATCGAGAATTTCATTAATATCAAAATACATTTCGGGTGCTTGTTTTATTACTCCATTGAACGTGACGATTGAGAATCTATCAGATTTATCTTCTTTTTGCTTTTTTGATATGATCTGTTTTATTGCTTTTATTCCGACTTTCAATCTGCTTTGATCAGCAAAATCTTTCCGAAACATAGATCTGGACGTATCTAAGAGGATAACGGTGTCCTCTGATTGTGTATTTGCCATTAGTAAATAAGATCTCCTTTGGAAGTATCTAAGATAAACAATATCTTGTCTTGATCAGTTTTTAATTTCTGGAACTATTTTAAATTTTTCTCTATTAATATTTGCTGTTTTCAATTTTCGACCAATTTATGAATTAATCATGTTGTTTGCATATTTAGACACAATGTGTATTAAGCGAATACAATTCGCTTTAACTTCAGAATTGTGGTAACCATTGTTTTTCAGCTTTAAACATTTCATCAATCATTGATTTAATTTCGTCGGGACTGCAGACACTCGCAGTATTCGGATCGAGCATCGCGGCATGATAGATCAACTTTTTATCAAAATTCAAAGCGCCTTTCACAGCAGCTTGTTGAACCATTATATTACTCATGCATAATCCTTGACATATTGGGGGTAACTTAATTCCACCTTGAGGATGTAGCCCTTGATAGTCAACATGAATTGGAACTTCTACGCAACAATTTTTTGGTAGATTCGTAATCAATCCTTGCTCCTTATTTATAACATTACCATTAAATTGAAATAAATTACCTGTTTCCATTGCGTTTATTATATTGGATGCATATTCCGCAGATGGAGTGTCCTTAAACCTCAATTTCTCGACTTTCAGCAGTGATTTGAATTGGTCATCAAGAGTTTTTGCTCCTTTTTTATTTGATTCAAGGTAACAGGATTGTTCCAGAGAAGCAAATCCCTCAGAACTATCAGCACGGTATTTTTTGATTAGATCCTCTCGTTTCAAATAATAAGGTAAATATTCAGCAAGATGACCGCTTGATTCAGTCATAAAATATCCAGTAGCTTTAAACATATTTATCCGTACTTTTTCGCTTTTTGTCAATTCAGGTTCTTCTTTAAAATGCTTTCTAATAATTGGATACGCATCTTTCCACGGACCTTTCAGTTCTGGATCTTCTTCGGGATCGCGATACCAGAGTTTTAAAAACCACGCCATATGATTGATTCCCGCACACATAAAACTAAACTCTCCAGGAAGCATGGCACCAACATATAATTTAAGTAATGTGGAAGTGCCTTGAACTCCATGACATAATCCAATAGTAGAGTCAGGCAATATCTCATTACAATACCATGTATTCATTGCCATTGGATTGGTATAATTTAAGAAAAGTGGAGATGATCCTCTGCCATCATTTTTACCAGTATTGGGATCACCATATTCTCCTACTTCTGCAATATCCTTGAGAATGGATTTATAAACTGGAGCAGAACGTAAAAAACGAAATATACCGCCCGGACCAAGAGAGTCACCAACCACTTGATGTACTCCATATTTTTTGGGAATATCCATATCGAGCTGATAGGCATCTAATCCACCTACTTGAATTGCACAAATAATATACCTTGCATCCGTAAGCGCTTTTCTCTGATTAGTTGTCGCTTCTATTTCAACATCTTTTATCTTTGAAATGTTGTCTTCTTTATATTTATTCATGTATTTTTCAATTTGTTGCAAACGATGTTGATCAATATCTTCTAAACATAAGGTTGTATTTTCCCTTAAAGCGGGAAACGCTAATATATCAGTTAAAACCTTTCGAGCAAAAGCAGGCGAGCCAGCACCTATAAAAGTTATCTTCATTATAATCTAGTTAGAACTTAATTTTTATTGAAAAAAAGTATTTTGATTTTATCTATTCAAAAAAACTAAATCTCTGTAATGATTAAGATAGACAATTGCAAATGACAATCGAGCTAACAAAAAACCTAAATATACGTCTGCATGAGGTCGGACGTGGATGGGCTTCAAATTCTGTAAATACTACGATCTTTAGGTATAATTCTGTATATAGTATGGGCAACGTGCAAATATGCGCTTGGTATGATATGAACAAACATGTAGTTCTTGCTAAACGGAACCTGTATAAGAATAGCCC
>WJKO01000676.1 GCA_014729055.1 Promethearchaeota archaeon
AAAAAAAGAAGAGAAAGATCAAAAACCGAATAAAAAACAAGAAACGCTTGAAAATCCTAAAATATATACAAAAAAGAAAAAACCAAAAAGGATACATGCATTTGATATCGTGCGAGCAATAGCAATAGCATTAATGATTTTAGCACATTCTCTTAATTCTTGGTTAAATGCTGATTCTCAATGGATTGAAGGGATCTATTACGTAATATTAAGTCCCATGGGGGTTCCAGGGTTTCTTTTTGTATCCGGTATGAGTTTTGGGTTTTCTTGGTTTAGTAAAGAAAAAAAGGGATTCAATTACAAGGAAAATACCATTTATCAGTTATCCCGTACTCTCGCCGTATTATTTGTTAGTACTATTTACAATTTAGTAGCAGTCCTTATTCATCATTCAAGCATCCTTGATATTTGGTTTTGGTTTATTTTACAATCATTGGCAGTATCTCGTCTTTTAGGAGGTCTCGCAATGAAATTAGGACGGATTGGACGTATTGTACTTGCCGTTGTAATAATAATAATCACCCCGATATTAATCAATATCTTAGAATTAACCCGAGAAGGAAATAGTATTTCCCAAGTCGTTTACTGGATATTGTTTAATCCCGTTGAAGCGGATAGTTTTATGTTTTTCTTCCCTGCATTTCTGGTGGGGAGTGTTATCGGTCAAGAGATTCACCAAATAACCAAAGTTGAGGATAAAGAAGAACCTTTAAAAAATATCAACAAAAATCCATTAAATTCGCTTAAAATCTTATTGTTGATAGGTTGTTTATTTGTTATAAGTGGAATTTTGGGAGGACTGGGTGCCGTTGGAGCAGATAATAAGTGGTCTTGGGTTATAGAGTTCCAGACACATCCAGACTGGAATATTACAGAAACACCTATGTTTCTCGTTCGTAATACGTATGCTTGGATACTTTACAGTATCGGGATAGAAATTGTCTTATCAATAGTGGTATTCTATATTATTGATTATAAAATTAAAAGAGAAAAGCGATCTGAATTCGAGTTGTTTGGGAGATATTCCTTTACAATTTATATATCTCATTATTTATGTTATCTTATTCCTCTGGAATTAGATCACATAACAACGACAATAGCATTTTTCATCTTTATGGGAGTTTTATGGATTATGATCCATCTAATTGATATTAAAAGCAATGGAAAATATTCTCTCGAATTTCTAATGGGGATTGGTGCTAATGAACTTTACAAATTATTAAAATCAAGCCGAGCATCAACCAGTAAATCAATAAATAATCAAAAAAATGCTGATAAATAAAATACCACATTCCAACAAATCAATAAAAAATAAGGCTATTATTTTAATTTAACTTCAACCATACTTCAATTACCATGGCGAAACTAACTGTAGGAAAATTGCTCTGCCTATTGGAGGTATCATTGGTGTCATTGATGGGATTACGGGATTAATAGCATTAAACTGGTTAGCGATTATAACACTATTACTTGGTTTAGTGGCTATTGCTCTGACTGGTGTAATACAATTAGGAAGTCTCGATCTTCCTTGGAATGGAATTGTAATCTTAATAGTCTCAATACTCAGTTTTCTTGGAACCGGATGGTGGATTGGACCTATCTGGAGAATTTACTATAATCGAGAATTAGCGTGATTGATAGTTTAACTTTTAAAAATTTTAATTTTTTTATTTTGATCTTTTATTTTTTCTGTGTCTACTATCTTGAAAGAAGTATAAAATCGAAGTTATGACCGTATCAACATAAACTAATATCATAAAGTCCTCTAAATTCACAATATAACCGGGAGAGAAATGATTGATAACGTATGACATCATTTTAAGCAATAAACCCCAAACAAAAATGTATTCCCACTTTGCACTCTTTTTCTTAAAGAATATATAAAAGCCCGTGGCGACAATAAACCCATGATATATGGCATTTGGTATAACGAAACCCATACCCCGTTCGAATTCAATGTCAAAAATCATCAAATAAATAATTGGAGGGGACATCGCAACTACTTCGCTACTTAATATTGGTGTATACACTAAAATAGACAAAAAACTGGCAACAAAGGACCAGATACTGATGGTGAATAACACTTTCATATTATGGATGAAGAGATATTTAAGAAAAGAAATTAAAAGCACCAATATAATTAGAAGAAAGAGAACGGCATGTTTTCTTAACCAAGCATTCTTTATCTTATTATCTAAATATATTTCGAATCTGGTTTTATTAGGTGTTTGATTAAGGCTATTAGATGATCGGCGCGCATCCTCATCCGATGAAAATTTTCCACATGCCAATTTGTTTGACTCTTCAAAATTTTTCATATATGTAAATATCACCATAATAAAAGCACTTAAGAAAACCATAACATAGAAATAGGTAACAAAAATATTTCCAAACATCTCCATAATACCTTCAGAAAGCTTAAACTCTGGCAAGAACAGGAGATAATCGTATATCGCCGCATCCAACAACATATAATACCATTTCGGAGGTTTCATCTCCAAGAAAATAATACAGCCTATGACTAAGATGGAAACATGTATAAAGAAAACAAGATTACCATTCATAATGTCATTTATTGCAAGTAGAAATGATGGCAGAACAGCAGCTATACCAATTCCATAGAAAAATTCATTTTTTATCAAAACACCAATTAAAGTCAATACTATAATCGCAATCGTTGTTATGGGCTGGTTAAAAAATGTTTCTTCCCCTTTTAAAATAAAGATCTTTGCCAGATTTGCTAATCCTATAATTAAAAATGTAAGAATGAAAACATGACCCTTCGTCATCTGTTTTTTATTACAACGTTGAGAGGGAGTAGGATCAGCCATAGTAACAAATATTTTTTCGTGATAAAAAAATCTATGCTAGCATTAAATAAAAAAATAAACATCTTGCCGTTGTCGAATATCTATATCAAATATCTATATCGAATATCTATATCAAAAAAAGCAGATCATTCGACAGGTGCAATGGTAAAAATTATTTCTGCTAAATATTTAGACCAATATTTGGCATTAGGATCGGGATCTGTGATGGCAAAATCTACGACAGCTCGTAATGGTCCATCTCCACCTTCATTTTTATACTTTAAGAACTCGCCATTTTCTTTAAAACATACGATGAACATTTCTGGATTGTTTTCTAAATCGGACAAGGAAATAATTGGGCTGAACCATCCATCAATGCCTTGGAAATAAAATGAATCCGCTTCCGTATCTATATCTATACTGGTATTCTGTATAATATCCCAAAGTCTAATGCCTGTATATTCGTTTGTATATTGAGTTCCATATTCATTTTTATAGAGAAATTCACGTGTATACGCTGTGCCGTAAGTCTCATCGTATATATCCTGTAAATTGATACTAACTTCTTGTGAGACCTCCCCTTTTAGCGTTAACGTCCAGCTATTGTTATTTAAGGAGTTGAGATTTAATAGTATCAATGGAACTGATATACCTGTGACAATAACAGCAGTTAGAAGAATAAACAATATTTTTTGGTTACGAGATATTTCCATTGTGGTATATAATAAGCGTTCTGTAAATTAATACATATCGATAAAAAATTAGATTAGCTTGACGATTTAAACGAAAATCAAAATTTAAATTTTTAAAGGTAGAAAATTTTTAAGATCTGTTATTTTGTGTAAAACTAAGTCTGGCTTATAATCTGCAAAAGTTGTTTCGTTATTTATGCCTGTGCAAACACCGATTGTTTTTGTACCGGCATTTTTTCCTGCTTTTATATCATAAATTGAATCTCCAATCATCACACATTGTTCTGCATCGAGGTTCATTTTCTCAATACATTTTTCGATCATTTCAGGATCAGGTTTAGAATGTATAACATCATCTATTCCTACATATCCAATAGAAATCTCATCCCAACCATTTGCCTTTACAAAAGCATCAATTATGATATTAAAGTTAGATGACGCAAAACATATAGGATTTCCGCTCTTATGCAATTCTTGCAATAAGTCATTAACTCCATTAAATGGTGCTACATTAGGAATAGTCTTAATAAGATAATCTGTTTTCTCTTGCGCTAACTTATCGCCCAATTCTTTATTTCCGTCAGCAAAAGTCAACCCTATTAGATTTGTAGCATTCCCAAATTCCGCTACTACTTCATCACGTTCTTTGTTGATATTATGTTTTCTTAAAGCATACTGCCATGCCTCATAATGCGCTTCACTAGAATCAACAAGTGTGTCGTCTAAATCAATAATATATCCTTCAATTATATTTTTTGTATCCATTTTTAATTCCCTTTTAATATATTGATAGCGTCTGAATAATCTCGTGATTTATAGATAAAGGAGCCCGCAACAACAACATCAACCCCTGCATCGACGATATCTTCTATTGTGTCTTGATTTACTCCCCCATCAATTTGAATTAAATAATGATATTTGGACGGCGCCTTTTCTCTTATCTGCTTCAGGTCTTTAACTTTGTCCAAGCATTCTGGTATCAGCTCTTGACCACCAAACCCCGGTTCAACGGTCATTACTAAAATC
>WJKO01000677.1 GCA_014729055.1 Promethearchaeota archaeon
CGATTTGTGCCGCGGCTTGTGAGATGGTCAGCATGTGTGGGTGGTATGGTAGATTTTAATTAAGTGCGGTTGTTATATAGATCATAAGCGGATTGTTATAGTGATCAAGTTTGATCAAAAATTCGTCAGCTGGAGAATATAATATATTTTGCATGGATTCAGATTTTCAAATCAATTATTCCAAAATCAACCAAATTAAACTTATTGACTGAAGATCTGCGTAAAAAGCTCGGATTAAAAGGAGTTAGTGTTTTAGAGAAAGGGGACGGATTTCCGATATGTTCATCGAAGTTACCTTATGATGATGTTGTCTTGATGGGAACAATCATTAGAATATGGTTAAGTATTTTTCGATTAGCTAAAGACTTAGATTTTCCTAAGTTAAAAAATTTATCCATCGATTGTGAAGATGGATTTATATTTATTGATGAATTTGCTGCCAATTACCTTCTCTTGTTAATCGGACAAGACATAAATATGCTAACAAAATTAAACATAAAGGATTCAATAGAGGAATTCCGAGACGAATTATCAAAAGCATTAAGATTATAACTTTAAAAATTATAACTTATTCTTGAATTATCATGTTGTTAGCGGAGGAATTATTACTTCTAGGTTTAGATGATGAGTCTGGAAAACTAGCAGCTTCGGCAGCTGGCAGTCTTCATTATGGGTTTGCTATGGCAATGCTTATGGATCTCACATTTAGAGATGCTATTGTTATGTTGAATGGCAAAATCGAGGTCAATGAAGATTTTATTATCGATGACCCTATTTTAGAGAGTGTTTTTCTTCAAATTAAAGAGCATAAGGACATTAAGGAACTGGAATATTGGTTGGACCATTTCAGTCGCGGTTATAAAGATTTCAGAGATAGTATATTCAATCGCTTGGAAAAAGATAAGGTAATAGGTAGAGAGATTATAAAAAAATTGGAAATTTTTAGAGTTGTTAGACATCCTTTATTAGAGCCGGAAATTAAACATGATTTGTTAACCGCTATCCAAGAAGTATTATTGGGCAAGAGAGAGGCAGATACAAGAATTATCGCTTTATTAAATTTGGTAGAGGTCACTAATTTGATAAAATCAATATTTATTAAAGATTTCATTAACGAAGCTCTAAAAAAGATAGATAAATTGACAAAAACTGAGATTATTGGAAAGAAAATATTTGATTTTATAACTGCTCTTGAAGAAACCGTGGATAAACTCGGAATTGAGCCCATAGTATAACTATCGCCTTTTACTGCAAATTTTTTTTATCTTTCTTTGCTATTTTAATTTATGGAGGAAGAGTTAGTTTTAGTTATCGATTTTGGCGGACAATACTGCCATTTAATCGGGCGGCGAATACGCGATTTAGGTGTATATTCAGAGATCCTTAGCTACGATGTCACATTAGAAGCCCTTAAACCCTTTTCTCAATGGCTCAAGGGTGTTGTTTTATCGGGAGGACCTTCCAGTGTATATGAGGAAAATGCTCCAAATTTATCAGCCACCCTTCTTGATTATCTAAAGAACAACAATATTCCCATTTTAGGACTATGTTACGGGCATCAATTGCTTGCTCAATATGTCGGAGGCGATGTCATATCAAAAAATCTTAAAGAATATGGAATCACCGAATGTAATATCGATATAAATAGCATCTTATTCCAAGGATTAGCAAAAAAAGAAACTGTTTGGATGTCACATGGAGACCAAGTTCAGAATTTGCCTCAAGGCTTTTCAACTATTGCAAGTACGGAGACTTGTCCAATAGCTGGCTTCTCCAGCGAAAAAGAGAAAATATACGGACTACAATTTCATCCTGAGGTTCAACATACGAAGTCAGGAAATAATATATTATCAAATTTCCTTTTTAAGATATGTAAGTGTTCGGGATCTTGGGTAATGGATAATTGGATTGACGAAACCTTGAAAAGCATTAAGGAAAAGATTGGTAAAGACCATGTTATCTTGGGGCTATCTGGAGGTGTTGATAGTTCTGTGGTTGCTACTCTGTTACAGAAAGCGATTGGAGATCAAGTGCATCCGATATTCGTTAATAATGGTGTATTAAGAAAGAATGAACCAGAACAAGTAGTAAGTCTATTCCAAGATAAATTAGAATTTAAAAATTTCCATTACATCGATGCATCTGAACGTTTCTTAAAAAAATTGAAAGGCATTATTGATCCTGAAGAAAAACGAAAAATTATAGCCCATACATTCATTCAAATTTTTGAAGAAAAAGCGGCAGACTTAAAGGATAAATATAATGATATTAAATGGTTAGGGCAAGGTACTATATTCCCTGATCGAGTTGAAACCCAAGCGACTTCTAAATCCTCAGCAAAAATCAAATCACATCATAATGTAGCACTACCATCTGACATGCAACTAAAACTCATCGAGCCATTGAGGGACCTTTACAAGGATGAGGTCCGTCAAATTGGGTTAAAAATGGGTCTGCCAGAATATATTGTTAATCGACAACCTTTTCCAGGTCCTGGTTTAGCAGTGCGGTGTGTCGGTGAGATTAAAGAAGAATATCTTAAAATGTTAAGAGAGGCAGATTATATTGTTCGGGATGAAATAGAAAAAACGGGAGTACATAAAAATTTATGGCAATACTTTGCAATTTTTCTACCCATTCAGAATGTAGGAGTCATGGGAGATTTTCGTACTTATGAATACATCTGTGCAATTCGCGCAGTTCAATCGAAAGATGCCATGACGGCAAATTTTGCGAAGCTAGATTGGACGCTCCTCGAACGAATTTCTACCCGAATTATCAACGAAGTAAAAGGATTCAACCGGGTGGTTTACGATATCAGTAATAAACCACCGAGCACAATAGAATTTGAATAATCGAAAAATTAAATGTCAGAATAAAAATCAGAATTAAAACGGGATGATTATCATTAAGAATAATTCTCTCATATATAGCAAGGATCTTATTAATTCAGCTAAGGAAAATACACTGAGATCGCGTTGGGGGGCTGCTATAAAAAAGAAAATACTAAAAGTTGCTGATTTTTGGAGTGATAAAGGTGATCTAGACCTATTAAATTTAATCCCATCTGAAAATCCAACAGCGTTGACTCCGGGACAATATTATGGCGATCCTATAACAAGCGGGAATCGTAAAACTCTTTACACGTGTTTAGAGACGCCATACCGTTGGTATAACCCAGAAACAAAAAGATGGTGGTATGATGGGGGAATAGTCACTAATCCAAGAACCGGAAAAACGCTTATAGTACATGATGATGGAAATGGTTTTAAAGCCCCTAAGGGATTTCCTAGGCCTGGACAGAAGTATATGTTCGTTGCAGCATATAGATTATTTATAATTGGACATCTATTATTGACATCTTATGCCCCTGTGGCAAATAAAAAGATGATCCCTCGTAGCTCGGGAAAAGAATATGAGGCAGCAATTCCAAGACTGGCTCAAGCATTTGCATTAACGGGCGAGAAGAAATATGTTTACAAAGCCGCAATTTTAATGGGACGCTTAGCGGAATTATATCCAGAAATGTCGGGCACAAAAGAAGATGGGACACATTCGGAAGGAATGCATTGGGGAGAAGTGTCAACTACTGAATCCCGGTGGCTGATTCAGTTTTATCTTGCCTATGATCTTATTTTCAACGCTATATCCCAGGACATTGATAATAAGCTTGCAGACTTATTCGATAATATTGAATTTAAACCAGGTGTTCCCAGAAAAGAAAAATTTAATTTTCGAGAAACGATTGAAAAAATGTCTCATGTTGCAATAGAAACATGCGAATTTGGTCGTCAAACAGAATCAGACTGGAAATTAAGATGGATTGAAACTGAGATCAATATCGCCACATGTATGAATAGAGCGAAAATATTGCACAAGGTCTTGTTTGAAGGAAAATTTGCACTTCGCAAGGCACTTTTTAATAATTTTTATAGAGATGGTCGCTATCATTATGACTCTACCAGTTATATGCGGGTCATTATGAGGCAATTTTTAACAATTCTATCGCCGACCATCAATTATTGCGATGGAGATGTATTTAAAGAGCCATTTAACCCCTATAACAATGAAGAATTACCAGTGGAACCAACAATCTTGCTTAATTTCGTCACAGATACAGGTCAAATTCTCCCCACATTTGGGGATACCGAGGAAGCAGATAATAGATATCCAATAAATAAAAGCAGATTGAAAGGATATCCACAATACGATCCTAAAATGGAGATGGCAGCAGCGCAACTTATTTCTGCGAGAAATCTATTCAAAATATATCTAAAAGGAGTTCCTAAAGATCAATTAATTAAATGGCGGCAAGAGCACGCTGACTTCAATACCTTATGTTATGCGTTACCTGTTGATAGATTAATTTCAGAAACGAGTGAAAGTGCCAATAATTCTAATTATTTAAGCTCACATCTACTCGAAGATTCTCCTATTGTCTATTTACGCACGGGTTCGCAAAAAAGATATAGGCACGACTTAGTCTTGTGGGGGCAGCCATCTGCAGCGCATAAGCATGGCGATAAATTAGGAATTTGGTTTGGTGGACGAGGCAGGCATTTAGCGGCATCAGGAGGAAACTATCCTTTTACTTGGGTAAGTAAGAAAGGAGGGGCATGGGAACGCCATAGCGCCGCTTGTTGGACTGTTTTAATAGATGGTATGACTCAACAACTCTCTTTTAGTAGTTTAAGTGATTTCTATGATGGTAAATTATTTAAGCTAGCAGCGATGAAGAATGAAACTGCTTATCCCGGAAGTATATATAAAAGAACTGTTATTCTCATTCCAGCACCAGATAAATTATCAACTCAAAAAAACGCCTTCTTAATAGATATTTTCAATGTAGCAAATGGTTTTATGTTTGATTACAATACTCGCGGCACTGATGCAGGTGATTTTAATAATATTGACTTCAATTTCTCTGGATCTCCAATTGTTTGGAAAAAAGGTGAAATCACTCTTGCCGGGGAAGATATTCCACTATATGAATGTGCCGGTTATGGCTGGATGGGAAATGTAAGAAAAACAAGAACTGACAGAGATTTTACCTTTACTTATTCATATGATGGCGCAAAGTTGAAAATACACTGTTTTCCATTTGGCGAAGATCGAGAATTAGTCTATGCAGAAGGAGAAAAAGGTGGTTATGAAACAGGCAAGTCCCCTTGGGATCCACATTTGATATGGAGGGATGAATTAGAGGAAGATGTACCTTATGATTCCATCGAGAAACACCGAACACAATTTGTCACAATACTAGAGTCGATAGATAAAAATCCGTTTATTTCCAATATTACAGCTAGATGTCTATCAGATGGTGAATTCTTCGATGTTGGCTTCATCATAGATTATGAGAATAATTTGCGGGATTATATCCTTATCAATCTAACAAATAACTCGAAAATGACCCTTAAAATGGACATATTGCCAGGTAATACACAAAACTCTATTATTACGGATTGTAATCTGATTTTATATCGAATTCCTTTGCGTAAGCTTGATAAAAATGAGAATGAGATTTTGGAAACCTACGGCGGGAGTTTTTGTAAGGTAGGAAAGAAAAAAAGAGAGTTTAAA
>WJKO01000678.1 GCA_014729055.1 Promethearchaeota archaeon
CGATTTGGTGATTCATAAAGCCCTTCTTTTGTTTGTTATTAATGGTCCTCCCACTAATCACCACTTCTAATCAATTATTCTGCTTGATTAATTATAAATTATAAAAGGAGAATGAAAGGATAATAAACTCTAATCCAAATAATTCTTTATTTGCCAAGTTTCCTTGGAACTCCTCGACTTTTTCTTGGAAAATCTCTAATGCTTTGATTAATATTGTCTTTATGGGTAAAGCCCCAGTTCCTTCAACTACGAATATAAATTTATTACTAACTTCATTGACTTCTATTGCTTCTTCTGGACAATATTTTGCGCAAGACTTACAGACAGTGCATTCTTTCCAATATTCTTTGATTAATTTAGCTTTATTTCCTCCAAACTTTATCAAAGATTCAGGACATCTATCTCCAGCGATACATTGATTTGAACAAGATTGACATTTTTTACTATCGATTGTAACATCGGGAAAGTTTCCAAATCCTACTGTTGAAACTGGCTGCCATTTTGCATGATCTCTACCAATACCTAACCTTGTGTAAGCTTCAAATTCCAAACTACTACCTTTCTGTAACTTTGCAATAATTATTTTATCATTTACGGGCACGATATTTGGATCCGTAGAAATTAAATCCTTTGATTTAACTAGTGTGCCATCAAGGTCTGCTTGGATTGTGCAAGTAAGCTCTGCTCGACATAGAGTACAACCTACACCACCACAATCGCACTGATTTGGCAAATTATAATTTTCAATATCTGATTTAAGGGGAATTAAACCCAACCTATGAGCTATGATTTCATCAAAAAGGGGAGAGTCATTTTCCAAGAAAATAACTTCATCAACTGCCATGCACGGTACTTCGGATAAAATAATTCTTCTAAATCCGTTAGCGAGTTCTAATGAAACATCTTCTAATACAAATCGGATCATGTCGATATTATCATTCTTAATTGTTTCTACAACTTCAACTTTCACGCGCTTATTCCCACCTAGAAGGAGAGTAATTATCTCTATTAAGCATTGAATTAAAATTTTACGACTTTGATTATTTTATTCTTAATTTTTGCTTATGTAATTGAAAAAAATATAGAACTTTTATGATTTGGAAGTTTCATGATTTATTCAAAATTAATGAATTCGTAAGCATTCGTTTTCGCTGGAAAGCAATAGTGGACTTTTTGGTAATCTTTTCGGAATTCTTTAACTTGTTCAAGTATTTTAAGTGGATCTGTTTCATCAATAACTATTTTCTTCATGAATTCCGCAATCTGATCCATTTCCTTTTCTTTCATACCAAGTCTCGTGATTTCAGAGGTACCTATTCGTAATCCTCCTGGATTAATATAACTTCTTTTATCTCTGCTGATATCCCATGGTAAAAGATTACGATTAAGAATAATGTTTGCTTTCTCCAATGCTTTCTCAATATCTCCGCCTAATCCGATACTATTCTCGAATTTTGCCACATTGACAACCACTTGATGACTCTCCGTAAATCCTTTTTTCTCGCAAAGAACATCAAATCCACGTTCATATAAAGCTTGAGCAAGAGCTTTCGCATTATTTATTACTTGTCTATGATAATCTTTACCGAATTCAATCATCTCTGCGAGAGTAACTGCTAATCCTGCTACATTATGTAGATGGTGATTCGATAACATAGCTGGAAATGCACACTTTTTCAACAATTCCTTCTCTTCTTCATCTTCTGTATTTGATAATACGATTCCATGTTGTGGGCCAGGTAATGTTTTATGTGTACTGCCAGTTAGAATTTCAGCACCCTCTGCTAATGGGTCTTGGAAGTAACCAGACCCAATTAATCCGAGAACATGTGCACCGTCATATCCGATTCTAGCGCCTACTTCCCGCCCAACTTCACTTAGTTCTTTAACAGGATGAGGAAATAGAAATACAGATCCCCCAAATAGTAAGAGTTTCGGTTTTTTTTCCCGAATTACTTTAGCAGAAGCATCAATGTCTATATTCATTTCATCCCAATCGAATTTGAGATACTCTATATCGAGTCCATGCACCGCTCCAGCCGTACCGTTAATTAAACGCTTTGAGATTCTCCCATATTTTGGTCCATGTGAAATATGACCTCCACTAGGAATGGGCATAGCACACATGGTATCTCCTGGATTTGTCATAGCTGTAAACATCACAAGATTTGCGACAACGCCAGAAATAGGTCTAACATCAGCAAATTTGCAGTTGAAATATTTCTTTGCTAACTCTCCACACATCGATTCAATTTCATCAAGATACTCACAACCCGCATAGACTCTCTCTCCAGGCCATCCCTCTGCATATCGATGAGAAAGATCAGTATTACATGCCTCTCGACATTGTACCGAAGTAACATTTTCACTTGCAATCAGAGGGATCGCATTCTTAAACAGATCATGGTGATGTATGAGTAATTTCTTTATCTTTTTTACCTTCTCAATCATTTTCTTCACTTTTACGTAGAATATAAAGATCTTATCTCAATTCCTATTAAGAATTGTTATTAAGAAGTTGTTATTTAAACGAAATTATCATTCAGAATATATCTGGCATTAAGAAGAAATTGTTATGAAAAAGTTGATTATTGTTTTAGAAAGAATTATTTTTCCTCTTGCCCTTGTTCTTGAACTGAATCTTCAAATAGGGCACGGGCTTCAAAAATATTAAGTTTCTTACCTTGTTTCTTTTTGTCTATTGCTTCTTTAAGCGTACTTTCAGCGACTTGTTTTTGTACTGCTCTACTAACTCTTCCCCCACGGCTACGGGTCCTCCTCATCAGTCTCTGTTTTTTACTTTGATCAATATATTTGTAGTGAAATTCGTCCGCTATGGCTTTAGATAGCATAATCTCGTTATGGAGTTTGTCGATTTCTTTTCTCAGAAGATCATTTTCCTTATAGAATTCCGTCATTAAGACATGATAATTTTGAGACTCTTGAGAAATTTCGTGTATTCTTTCTGAGATATCATCAATTTTTTGTCTCACTTCATTGATCTTCTTAAGGACATTTCGACCCTCTTTACTCTGCGCTGATTTACCTTCAAGTTCTGCTTTTTTA
>WJKO01000679.1 GCA_014729055.1 Promethearchaeota archaeon
CATAGATGGCGCACTTTTTTTGCTCCTTCTTCTTTAGCGGTGAGTGCGTGTTATGCGTTTTAACACTAAACGTCCGCGCGAGAAACGCCCGTATCTCCGCAAGGTTGTATCTGCGGTGGTTTCCGGCGGTTCGGTATGCTTGAAAGGTTCCGTTTCTGTCCCATCGGCGTAGAGTGGGGGCGGACACGCCGATTTGTGCCGCGGCTTGTGAGATGGTCGGCATGTGAGGGTGGCATGGGGGATGTTAATTAAGTGCGGTTGTTATATAGATCATAAGCGGATTGTTATAGTGATCAAGTTTGAGCAAAAATTCATCAGCTGGATAATTTAATATATTTTCGCAAACCAAATTATAATTGAGAAAAAATAAATCCGAGGGTCTTAGATATGAGAAAGAAAAAGTTATTTTTAATAATGATAATGCTTACAATTCCTTTGTTTTTACAGTTGAATATATTTATTGATAACATATCAAATTCCTCAATAGATACAAGTAAAGAGATAGATGTATATAGTAATTCTCAACAATTTCTTGATAGTTCGTTATCGAAGAATAAATCTGAAGAAGTAATGATATCGCAGACTTCAGGCGATTTTACTACCGCAAAGCAGCCAGAGATAGCTATCGATGGTAATGATGATCTCCATATAGTTTGGGCAGATGAGGATGACGGAAATTTTGATATATTATATAGAAATTATACTTATTCAACCCAAACATGGGGGGATATAATTAACTTAACAAACACGGATGAATCGGATAATATTGATCCATCAATAGCGGTGGATGCGGATTTAAATATCATGGTGGTTTGGTTAAATAATTCAGATAATAATTCTATCCAAGGTCGTTTTTTCAATTATAACACGAAATCATGGAATAGCATTCAAGACATATTAATTGTAGAGAGTGATACTTTAGTCCATGAAGTAAAATTAGCCCATTCTGGAGGCAATAACTTTACTATGGTTTATTCAAGGAGGGATGGTGTGTACGATAAAATAAACGTGATGGATTATATGTTCTGGGGTGCTAGCTATCAATGGGTTGTCCCTTATAGCGTTCAAGCCACGACTGCAACAGATAGATTGCCCGATATGTATTTTGATGAGAATTATAACGGACACTTAGTCTTTCGTAGAGAAATGAATGCTGAATTCTCGATTATGTATTGTAATAGAAGCTGGGATAGTGGTGCATTGCGTTATAAATTTGGAATTTATAATGGAATTTTAAATGTTACACAGAATTTGGATAAAGAAGACACGGAAGATGCTAGCTTTCCATCAGTTATTGCAAATGCAGTAAATAATAAAATTCATGTGGCTTGGGATGATAGTTGGAACGCAACGGGTACATCGCAAATTAGGCTCGTAAATATTTCACTGGATAATTATGTTTCAAGCAATTTATTAGATAATGAGGTTAAAAATATTACGGGTGGAACAGATTATCATCGAACTCCTGTTCTAAGCTATGGGTTAAGTCCAGTGAATCCTTCAATTCTCTATACTAAGGGAGATAGTTCAGATGGGGATTTAATGCTTAAAGAATCCTTAGATAGTGGAATAGAACAATTTAATCCGGATATTGATGATCCAATTCAGAATTCACATGTAAATTATGTCCATGATGTTATTTTTGATGAAAATCATTCTTTACATGTTATTTACTTGAAAGAGGTCGGATTTTTCAATTATCGGCTATTTTATCGAAAGTATGATGTTTGGGGACCAAATCTCAATGTAATTTCTCCCAACGATGATCTGGAATGGAATGGTGTTGAAAATGGTAATATCACACTAGAAGTAACTACGGAGAGGGATACAAAGTGGGTAAAATATGAATATTATAATGATGAAAATAAAAATGGACTTGCTGACGATGGAAACGAGTGGAATCTTATTCGATGGGTTAATTCATCAGTAAATGAATTCGATTGGGAATGGAAAACAACCGAAAATGGTTTAATGGATCTTAATTATGGTATTTTGAGAATTAATGCAACTGATGTTAACGGATTAGATGACGTTAAATACGTTAAAAATATATTGATAGATAATAATATTCCTCAGATCTGTAAAATAAACAAGATTTCAGATGATTCCCAGAGAATGGTAGAAAATGCCCCAGGGGAAGATGTTTATCTAAATGGTATCATTAATATTACTTGTGAATTCGAAGATAACGCCAGTGAAGTTCAATATATTGAATTATATAACGGAACTAGTCTGATTGATTCAAAAAGCACTTCTGGAAACTCCAACAATTTTAATTTTACCTTAGATCAAGTGGAAATGCCAGATGGTAATTATACTGACTTATTTATTAAAGTTGTTGACGGATTAAATCATGAAAATCAAAGTTCAAAATTTCAACGAAATATAATAGTTGACAATACAGCACCGAATCCATCTTTTGTAGACATAATAGAAGATAAGCATTATACGGATAGTTTGATCATCAATCTAACCACTAATGGTGATGATATTAATACAGAAGAAGTGAATTTCTACTATTATCCTACGGGGGATATCAATGATAATCATTCAATCGGACCAGGAATTTATAGTCAAACTGAACAGATATGGTCCATTCTTTGGGATCTAGATCCCTTTTTCGATATAGATGGCCCTTATTCTATAATCGGGCAAGTTTTTGATAAAATCGGACATGAGACAAATATTACTATTGATATCTATATTGATTATACTGCACCATCACCTATTATTGTTAGTCCTGACGAAGATGATGTAATAGGAAATACAGTAGAGGTCATCGTCCAGACCGATATCGATACAGTTTCGGTGTCCTTATGGAATTGCACAACAAAAGATGGTGAATATACTTATTTTCGAACTTCAAATTCACCAAGCTCGGAAAATGAGTATTATAGGAATTTTACTATTGTATTTAATTCAATAGGGATTGAACCTGATAGTTTCCATTACATTAAGGCAAACGCTTCTGACGGACTTTTTTCAAAAGAGAGTGATGAGATAAGAATTAAAACTTCAGATAATCATCCAGGCAATCCGACACAACTGACATCAGAATTTAAATATATAGCGGCAACGGTAACTTATAATGTAACATTATACTGGGAGTCTCCTCAAAAAGGATTTGATGCAAATATTACATCATATCTTATTTATCGCGCGGCATACGGTAGTCTAGTTCTTGACCGTAACGAAATTAATCTGCTTAATGATAGTGAAAAAATGGAATACTTAGGTTCTACAGTTGGCGATAAATATTGTGTAGCTGAAGTCTTTGTTGAACAAATTTATGATTTGGAGATGCATGATTACAATTACACAGATTCTGGTATTTCCGCAGCAAAATATCATTATATCATTCTATCAAAGAATATTTTAGGATTTGTAAGCGATAGTTCGAGCGTTGAAATAGTAAGTATTCCTGAAGAAAACCCAGTAAGACAGCAAGATTTATCTGATGTAACAGGTTTACGTGTTGGATATTTTGTATTTTTAGGTGTGGGTGCTGTACTAAGTCTAGTTAGTATAAGTTCTGCTAGATCGAGACGGGTTAGAAGTATGGCAAAAGAAAAGATTGAGAAACTTGATGAAGAGAAGTTTACTGAAGAAGGGGAGAAATCATTTGAGGAACGGCTTGATCAAATTGAAGAAATTGCAACCGTATCAATTAAAGAAGAAGTCGGCTTAGAAGAAATGGGAGCTACTGAACAAGCAATAGAAGAGGCTGACGGATTTCTAAACTTAAAAATAAGTGATGCAGAAATGAAAGAAGAAGCTTCAGGACCAAGAAGATGTCCACATTGCAACTGGATAATATCATCAACTGCAGTAAAATGCCCCCGGTGTGGAAAATTAGTATAGGAGAGTATTCAAAAATGAGAACAAGAACATTTAATCATATAAGAACGACGGGTTTGAAAGTAATACTAATATTTATGTTATTTTTAATGCCATATTTTGTCTTCGACCAGAAAGTAACAGCAGAATTCACAGATTACGCTGATACGATGACAGTTAGCCAACGAGAATACGAAAGAAATCTTTGGACGGACAATCAATGGATTTTCTATAAAACCCTAGTTGCAAAAAATGAGAAAATTAATATTTCGCTATCATATTCCGGTGATCTTGATTTGGATTTAAGAATTTATGTTGATGATGATGCACAGGAGCAAAAA
>WJKO01000680.1 GCA_014729055.1 Promethearchaeota archaeon
CTGGTACATCGTCACCAAGGTGTTTTGCAAATGCAGTGCTTCGTTCAACTGCACCTTTATCTGGTGAAACTACTATTGGTTCTGTTAAATTTAGGTGGTCATTAAGATAATCTGCCAAATCTTTCATCGGGTCCAAATTATGAGCTGGGATATTTATTGCTTCAAATACTTTTGGTGCGTGAATATCTATGCAATAGAATTCGTCAGCACCACAAGCTTCTATTATTTTAAGCAAGATTTGCGCATATTTACATTCTCCTGGACGAAATGCCTTATCTTGTCTTGCATATGCTAAATAAGGTGTAACAACGGTTATTTTCGAGGCGTTCATTCGTTTTACCGCACCAATGATGTTATAGAGATGGGTCAATTGTCTATTTTGATCTCCAACGGAATTTGCACCCGTTGTCTGTATAATAATGGCTTCTTTATCTTTAATTTCATCTTCATCATCAACGTCTATTCTAAGATATGACTCTCCATCTGGAAATGCCTTGACTTCACATGAGATAAGCTTCACGTCCATCTCTTTAGCAGTTCTAAAAGCGAGTAGTTGGGACGCTGGACCGGCAATTATAACTTTTTCATCTGACATATATCGAAATAGGTATTAGGAAAAAATAAATTATCTCTTTTTTGAGAAGATAAATAAAAGAGATCTATTTCAAGACAACAAGCATGATGTGAAGATTCCTAAAGAGATATAATTTTTAAATAAATTCGTATAATTTTTTTTATGGATAAAGGGAAGAGTATCTTTATTTTTGAATATTTATCTTGTGGGGGTTTAATTCACGAAAACGCAGACATATCTTTATTGACTGAAGGATTCTCCATGCTGAAAGCATTAATCAAGGATTTTTTTAGATTAGGATTTGAAATCAACCTAATGATTGACTATCGAATTAATGCGCAGCTCGAAAATTTAAAAAAAGAATGTAACACAATTGATTTTAGAACCATATCCAGTAAGGCTGAAGATTTTAAGAGAGAATTCGATTCACTCGTAATTAATTCTGAATATATCATTGTCATTGCCCCCGAATTTCAAGAAATACTCTTTAATTTAGTAAAGCGAGCAGAACGAATCATAAATACATATGATGAAAAACATCTACTAAATCCTCCGTCCTCGTTCGTTTTCAATTTCTCTGATAAACTACTGACAGAAAACGTGTTAAAAAAATATAATATGAAATTTCCATCTTCTTTTTCACTCACTGAGTTTTTAGAGTTCTATGAAAGTCAAAATAAAGACAATATACCGAAAATTACGAATACCTTTATCATGAAACCTGCCGATGGTGTGGGCAGTATTAATACTTTTCAAATTAGTTTCAATAGAGGAAATTTTAAGAATGGTCGAGATCTTTTTATTCAACTAGAACGAATTATAAAGTATATTCAGATAAATTTTCCTGAACAAGAATACATTATCCAAAATAAAATTCAAGGAACCCCATTGAGTTTATCAATAATTAATAGAAATGGGGAAATTGATTTTTTTTCCATAAATCGTCAAGATATCAGATATGTTTCTGTTCATATGGATCCGCAAATCGATGGAATCAGTCTTGAGAAAATAGAATACATTGGTGGAACAACACCTTATGTAGAACTTCCAAGAGAAACCTTGCTGTATTTACATAGTGTATCTGATAAGCTATGCCAGACCTATCCTTTTACGGGCTTTTTCGGAGTTGATCTTATATTTATCAAACAAGAAGAACTGCACTATACATACCCAAATAAAGTATGCTTTCTTGAAATAAATCCTAGGATTACAACCCCATACATTGCATATTCAGCAATATTTACAAAATTATCAAAAACTTTAGCTGAATTGTTTTTCCAAGGATCCTATTCCATTGTAGACCAACCTTTAACATATCAATGTCGCTATGAAAAAAATAAAAAAACGAACGCAATGGATTTTGTATGGCTTTAAAGTGATGAAAAAAGTATTGCACTAAATGCTCCATAATGTACCAAAAGCGTGATTATAAGGCTTCGTTCTAATCTTATATCTTTAAATCTAATCAAAGCATATGACATCAACCAGATTGCCCATGCTTGAAATAATACCATTATTATTTTACTTATAGGAGAATACACAAATTCTATACTAAAATATTGACCGATATCGTAGATCAATAAATATATTAACATGGGAGAAACGCCAATTGTATAACAAGATAAGTACTGTTGTGTATTTTCCTTCTTCTCAAACAAGAATCTAGATAGAATCTCAGAAATGATTGCGGTAACTCCTATACTGATAATCAATTTAAAGGCGAGAAAAACCTTTTTTGTTATCTCTACTTCACCAATTTCGTATTCAAATGGTAAAAAAAAGATAAATGAGGAATCTATGTTCCCAATAAATATTAAAACAAAGAACCCAATCAAGATCGCTGATGAAAGAATAATACCTAATAGTGGATTCTCTTCAATTTTATCATATAAATTCTTAGGTACAATGTGATCTACTAATCTTTGCAATTTCTCTACTAATTCTCTTTGATTATTATTCATAGAAGAATCTAATGAATTAGAATTTTTCATAAGAGAATTATACGCATGCTCTCCTAACGGAGTGAGGATATATTTTCGTTTTTCATCTTGTGTAATGATTTCTTTAAGAACATCTAAATGATGATATAAGGTTCCAGTGCTGACATTTAGTGCTTTTTTAAAACCAGTAAATGATCCCTTTCCTTCGTCTCCAATCATTCGTATTATTGTCCGTCTTATTTCATGATTTAAAGCATAATAAAAATCTTCTTCTATATTGTCTTGATCTTCTGAAGTTGCACTATCTTCTGTGATATCTTCCAAAATCATTTTTTCGTTATTGAGATCGTCACTTTTTTTAATTACCTTATTTGGTTCTTTATTTTTTTGATTAAGCTTTTTACTCAAACAATATACCTCTGTTCTTGATTTTTATTTTAATTGAATTTTTCTGAAGATTTATCTGGTTCAATTGAATTATTTAAGAGATGTGATTCATTGGTTTCATCTGGATTGCTTTCGTTTGGATTTTGTCCGAGATATGTTATAAGACCTAAAAACACGATGCAAAATCCAAAGATACCCATAAAAATACCTGGCGAGTTAAATAAAAAGTCTCCATGTTCTGATACCAGTTCTATAAGATAAACCAATAATAAAGAAATAACTACGAAAATTAGCATAGAAACTAAGCCTTTAGAAAACTGCCTACTAAAGAGTACAATGGTTGCTATTAAAATGACACCTACACCCGTAACTAACGGAAAAATATATAAATATCTATTGTTGACGGGAATCACTAATTCATAAAAAAAATACCATGCCGAATATTGATTGGATACCCATGGGATAAACTCCGAACCTGATAGGAGCAGTCCTCCAATGAGTAAAAAGAGAAAAGTTGAAATTTTTTTCTTCTGAATTTCCATAAGCTTTGAATATGAATAATCAATTTAAATTTAATTGATAGCATCAGACTCAATAGAAAATGATTGGGTTTTTATATAAAACATTATAATTAATGCGTTTTTATTTAGATTATTCAATTCATGCAATAGAAAGGAAATATTTCGATTAGATGACTAATTATAAGATGATAGTTGCCTATGAGTGAAAATAATGCCGAATAATGAAGAGATCAGTGTTACTGTCCCCGGAAGAATCTGTGTGTTTGGCGATAAAGTGGATCTATTAGGAAAGCCCGTGATTGCAGCTGCAATCAATGCTTTAATGACCGTAAAAGTCGCTAAGCGTAATGATAATAAAATATCCTTCTATAGCAATACATTAGATTTGAATATTGATTTTAATCTGGATGATACGTCCTACAACTATGATCATCCGTTGAAATATTGGACTGCTATTGTTAATAGATTGAAAGATAAGATTACTGGATTTTCCGCCGAAGTAAGATCTGATATACCCATAGGTGCAGGATTATCCTCTTCAGCAGCAATATGTGTATCGCTTATAAAGGCACTGAGTATTCTTTACGGGTTAAATATGAATAAAGATGAAATTGCTGAACTTGCTTATGTTTGTGAGCATGATGACTTGGGAATAAGTTGCGGTCGCATGGATCAATACTCGATTTCTTATGGTGGTGTAACGTATATTGAAACAGGTGATGTTCCAAAGGTTACTGAACTACCAGTAGAATCATTGCCTATTGTTGTGGGAAATTCAAAAGAAGAGAGGAAGGCAGTAGTGGTATTAAATCGAATACGAGAATGCATTAATCAGAACGATCCAGTTGTGCTAAATGCTTTTTCAAAAATAGAAAAGATCGTTGCTGAAGGTCGAGATGCCTTAATCTCCAAAGATTATAAGAAAGTTGGAAAATTGATGAGTCAACAACAAGAACAAGAGAATATATTACAAGCGGCAACGGACAAGCTTAATAGATTATGCAAGAAAGCGATTGAAGCAGGAGCATTTGGTGCTAAGCAAATGGGTGCTGGTGGTGGGGGTTGTATGGAAGCTATCTGTCCAGGTAAACAAAATGAAGTAAAAAAAGCAATTAAAGATGCTGGCGGTGAACCTTGGGTTTTTGAGATATACAAACATAAGATTTAATTGATGGTATGAACTGCTTTAATTCTGACTTTTAACAACCTTAAAACAATTGGTATTAAGATTATTGCAAAGCAAACAATAAATAAGGCAAGATGATTGAGTAAAAACGTTTTTTCTTTCTGATAGATAATCGCTAATTATTGTTTATTTTAAATAGTTTCATTGAACTTTACTATAAATGAATTATTCTAGAACAAGAAAATTGACTGGACATAATATATTAGAATATAAAGATAAAAAAAATGTTTTAATATTGAATAGCTTACCATTTTCACAAGGAGTTGCAAACTTAGGGTGGCAAATAATTGCACAATTTTTGACAGATAATAAATTCAATGTTGGAATTAATTTTTATGACAACAATAGCATTAGTTTTCCAGAATTTGGCGTAAAATTTCCTATTTCA
>WJKO01000873.1 GCA_014729055.1 Promethearchaeota archaeon
AGGCGTACCGGCTCTATGCCGACCTCCTGGAGGTGGACGCCGTTGACTTGACGGAGGCCGAGCGCGGGGCCGCGCTGATGTGGCACGTTATGGAGCAGACTGAGGAGCAGATGGAGCTATTGGGGCAATCTAACCCGTGAGGAGTAGGGCGGCGTTTTTGCATTCAGAGGAGGAGGCGATGGACAACGCACTCAAGGCGATAGCGAGGACAGACGACGAGCTGCGCGTGGGTAATTACATCGTCCTGTTCGGCGGGCGCGATCTCGAAGGCATCGCCTCGCCGCGCAAGAACAAGGACGGGACGGTGGGCGAGTATTTCACGCCACAGACGCAACTTGAGAGCCGTTTCACAAAGGCGGGGCGGCTGCCGGTGGACTGGGAGCACAACGCCGCACCGGAGGGCGAGGACGTGGGCGTGCTGGGTTTCGTGGACTGGTCCACCGTCAAGGCTGACGAGGCGGGCGTGTGGGTTGAGCGTGTGCTGAACCGCCGTAGCCAGTACGTGCAGATGTTGGAGCAACTGATTGATGCGGGGCTTATCGGCAACTCAAGCGAGGCCGACCCTGGGGGCGTGGAGAAGGCCGACGACGGCGCAATTCTCCGCTGGCCGCTGGTGGCCGACACGCTGACGGTCACGCCGATGGAGCCCCGGATGCTTAGTGAGAATGCGTTACAGGCCGCGAAAGCATTGGGCCTGTTTGCAGAGGACAAGCCGGAACCAGAGGCCGATGCGGAGGCCGTCGATGACGGCGCGGAGGCGGGGAAGGCGACGGACGAAACACAACTATCACAGGAGGACAAGGACATGGCAGAGCAATTGACTGAGGCACGCCTTGTCGAGATCCTGGGCGGATTCAAGGGGGACGTGGTTGACGCCGCGAAAACCGCCGCCGAGGACGCGATCAAGGCTTGGTCCGCCGCGCAGCCCGTCGAATCGCCGGGCGTCGTCGTGGAGGACGAGGATGAGCTGGTGAACCAGCATGATAACCGGGAGGATCGCCCCTTCAAGAGCATGGGTGAGTTCTTCAAGACCGTAGCCCAAGACCCCCGCGATGCTCGACTGCGCCAGTACAAGTCGAACGATCCCGCCGACGAGGGCGGCTTCAACTTCACGGCTTTTGCTGGGCCGGAGAAGGTGGGGAGCTTGAGCGCGGCGAAGGCGAAGGCGATCAGCGGCGCATCCGAGACGGTACCCGCCCACGGCGGCATCCTGGTCGATACCGACCGCAGCACCACGATCATGGAGCGTGTCTACGCGATTGGTGAACTCCTCCAGCGCGTGAGCGTCATCCCCGTAAGCGGCAACGCCAACGGAATGACGGTCTACGGCGTGGACGAAACCAGCCGCGCTAACGGCAGCCGCTTGGGTGGCGTGCAATCTTACTGGGTTTCTGAGGCCGAGGAAATCACATCGAGCAAGCCCAAGTTCCGCGAGATCGACTTGAAGCTCAAGAAGGTAGCGGCACTGGTTTACGCGACCGACGAGCTGCTTCAGGACGCATCCGCGCTCGAATCCTGGGTAATGTCCCGTCTACCCGACGAGCTACGCTTCCGGGTCGAGGACGCCATTATCAACGGCACAGGCGCAGGTATGCCGCTAGGCGTGCTTCAATGCGATGCGCTGATCTCCGTTACGAAGGAAACCGGACAGGCCGCCGACACCATCTATGCCGAGAACATCAGCAAGATGTGGGCGCGACGCTGGGCGCCCAGCGGGCGCAACATGGTCTGGCTGCACAACCAGGACACCGAGCCTGAACTGGACAAACTCAGCTACGCCGTTGGTACGGGCGGATCGCTGGTCTACATGCCGCCCGGTGGCTTGAGCGGTGCACCCTACGGACGCATCAAGGGCCGTCCGGTTATCCCCACGGAGTACAACCCGACGCTGGGGGACGTGGGCGACCTGATGCTGTTTGACCCCACGCAATACCAGATGATCGACAAGGGCGGCGTACAGAGCGCCGCTTCCATCCACGTTCGGTTCATCTACGACGAGCAGGTTTTCCGATTCATCTATCGCGTGGACGGACAACCGCTATGGCATTCGGCGCTGACACCGTTTAAGGGCACCGACACGCAGTCGCCCTACATCGCCATCGCTGAGCGGGCATAAGGAGAATTGACATGAAAGAGCTTGAGAACATTCACTGGATCGGGGGATTGGCACCGGACGCCGACCGCTTCAGCGGCACCGTCAACACGGATGTCTTTGAGGTGCAGGGTGAGGGTGCGGTCTTCCTGATTTGGTACGGCACCAACGGCAGCAATGGCGCATCCACCCTCACCATCGAGGCGTGCGACGACACCACACCCACCAACACCACGGCAATTCCCTTCTACTACCGCACCAGCACGACCTTCGACACCTGGGGAAGCTGGACCGCCGCCACGAGCGCTGGCATCACCGTGGGCGGTAGCGCGGATTCGATGTGGCAGATTTGGGTGCCCGCTTCCGAGTTGGCATCCGAGGGGTACGCCTACGTGCAGGCTGACCTCGTGGAGAGCACCGACCAGGCCGCCGATGGGATGGTCCTGGCGGGCGTCGTCAACCCACGCTACAAGGTGCAGCCGTCCAGCCTGATCGACTGACACTAATCACTTAGTTCCCTGAGTCGCCCCCGTCTTTCGGGGCGGGGGCGCTCCTTAAAGGAGGAGCGACAATGGGAGATCTACACAGCCGTTGGCACAACGGCAATCTGCTTTACTACGACACATACGAACACCGGCTTCTGGACGCCATCGGACTCGACATCACCAAAGTCCTGCTTAACCCGGCCTATATGCCCGTCGATGACACGACCGGCGACCTGACTGGGTGGACCCACACCGCTGTCGAGGCGGGTGCTAGCACATCCACGGCGGTCCTTTCCGACAACACGCTACTCATCACCACCGCTGGAAACGAGGATGACGGCGTAAGCTTGCAGGTCAAGGGCGAAGCGTTTGATCTGGCATCCAGCAACTACACCTACTTCGGCATCAAGCTCCAGACCAGCGAGGCGACGGAGTGCGACCTCCTGGTGGGCTTGTGCATCACCGACACCACTCTCACCGGCGGGATGACCGACGGCGTTTACTTCGAGTGCCTGGACGGTTCGACCGACATCAACTTCGTGTTGGAGAAGGACTCCACCGAGACGACAAGCGCGAGCGCCGTGGGCACGCTGGCCGATGCGACCGATGTAACGTTGGAGTTTGTCTTTGACGGCACTAACGTCGATTGCTGGGTCAACGGGACGCTCAAGACACGCCTCGCCACAACCAACCTGCCCGATGACGAACAGCTTACGCCTTCCATCGAGTACCTGAACGGATCGGCGGCGGCTGACACATGCACCGTTAAGTGGATGCGCGCCATCCAGGTCAACGCTTAGGAGGTATGAGATGGCAATAGAACGCACGACGATTCATAACCACTATGTTTTCCGGGACGACTCAAACACGTTCCGCTGGTACGATGCGCAGGGGCCGAGCGCCCACAAGTACCTGCAAGACTTCACGAGCTTGCCCGTAGACGACACCACGGGCGACCCGACGGAGTTCGTCAACACCGTCGTTGAGGCTGGCGCTGGGGGCGACTCCACCGCAACGCTCACCGATGCGGCGGGCGGCGCGCTGCTCATCACCACGGACAACGCCGAGGATGATGGCTACAAGATGCAACTGGGTGACGCCGGCGGCGGTGAGTGGGTGGACTTCTCTGGCGACTATCCGGCCTACTTCGGCATCCGCTTCAAGGTCAACGACGTGGACCAGACCGACTGCTTGTTTGGGGTTGCCGTCACGGATACCGCAGTCCTGGACGCCGTAGCAGACGGGTTGTACTTCCGCAGCGTGGACGGATCGGCGGTGCTCAACCTTGTGGCCGAGAAGGACTCCACGGAATCGAGCCTGGCGGCTACGACGCTGAGCGATGACACCTACGTTATCGCGGAGTTCTACTATGACGGCACCAGCGCGGTCACGGCCTACATCGACGGGTCCAGCGTGGGCACCATCGCCTTGTCGGATGCTAACTTCCCCGACAACGAATACATGCGCTTGACCATCGAGTTCCTGACGGGCGAGACGACAGCCAACACCTGCACAATCGACTGGGTGAGGCTGATTCAGATTCACGCCTAGCGGACGTTGGGGCGGGCGGGAGCTATCCCCGGGAAGGGGGTGGTCCGAGCCGTGGAGGTTAGGGCCGCCCGCCCCACTGAAGGAGAGATATGGCATACGTCACAGTGGTAGAGCTTCAACGTTACGGTGGCATCGATAGCGACATTCACAATGCGCTCCTGGCGGACCTGATCGACCGCGCCCAGACGCGCATCGAGCAATACTGCGGCTTTGCCTTCGAGGCGAGCGCCGACACATCGCGCACGTTCGATTCTGCTGAGTACCCGGACGGCGACGTGTGGGGCTACACGATGTACTTCGATACGTGGTGCGCGTCCATCACGTCGATCACCAACGGCGACAGCACCAGTATCACCAGCAGCTCCTACGTGACGCAGCCGCGCAACGACACGCCCATCTACGCGGTCAAGCTCAAAGCGTCCAGCGGCTACGTGTGGGAGGCCGACTCTAACGACGATACCGAGGACGCGATCACCGTGACGGGCCGGTGGGCCTGGAGCACGGAGGCGCCCGCCGACATCAAGCACGCCACGCTGCGACTGGCGCTGTGGTACTACCGCCAGCGGGACAACTCGACGGACCTGGACCGCCCCTTGCTGGCGGAGGGCGTGACGCTGCTACCGTCACAGCTACCGCGTGACGTGGTGGAGATCCTGGACCACTACCAATGGAGGGGCGGATGAGCAAGCAGGAGTTGAACGAAGTCCTAGCGGAGATGGCGGTGCAGGCAGACGGCGCGACGGTGACGGTCTACGAGCCGAGCGAGTTTAAGAACACCGTGGACTCTGCCGACTGCCCGGCGCGCATCCTGCTACCGTCTACCGAGGGCGGGGAGCACGCTTGGACGCAGGTGGCGAAGGGCCGCGCCGAGATGGTATGGGTGGTCAAGGACTTGTTTCTTTACCGACCGGCGGGCGAGGGGTTGGGCTGGTACGAGGTCGCCTATGCGCTGGACACCTACTGCGATTCCTACGCGAGCCTGCTGGCGACGGCCAACCAGGACAACGATACCGGATTCTGTGCCTACAGCGCCAACGTGCAGGAGGCGTCGATGCTGGTGGGGATTCACACCTTCAGCCAGCGCGATTACTACGGCGTGCTCGTCACGCTGAACATTCAGCAGTTCGTGAGCTAATCAGGAGGATTCAGTGGCAAATATCGCAGGACAAAGGCAAGTCCAAATCGGGGATGAGGCGTCGGGCTGGGGCAACAACGCCGCGCCCACTGTCGAACTCTCCGGCATCGACCCGTCATCTATCAGCATCCCACCGTCCATCGTGACGCAGATTGTCCGGGCGGCGCGGGGTGGTATCGTGCCGGGCCGCGACACTATCGACGTGCGCCACGAGGTATCAGGCGTCAGCCTGGGCGGGCACGTCATCTATGAGCAGATCCCGTATTTCCTGGAGATGCTGGATGAGGTGTCACCGACAGGCTCTGGGCCGTATACCTACCCCTACGTATCCCCGCTGGCATCGCAGGTCACACCACGGCCGCAGACGCTCGTTATGGGTGTGGGGAATGCGGTGTTCGGCATCACATCGGCGTGCGCCGCGTCAATGAGCTTCGAGTGGTCGTGGGGCGAACCGCTGATGTGGAACGCCGAGCTCATGGGCTATGACGTGGTAGCCGACGCCTTCGCCGCGCTGGATGAGGCGGCATCGTCGAGCCTGACCTACGCCATCGCCAGTCAATGCACCGTCTACATCGACGCCCTGGCCGGCACGCTGGGCAGCACCGCGTTCAGCAAAGTGCTCTCCGGCAACCTGGAGATCAACTGCAACCGCCAGTATCTACGACGATCCGGCAGCCTCTACCCGGCGGGCGTGTACGACTCGCCCTACTGGGACATCACCGGAACGCTGGTACTGGAGGAGGACGCCACCAGCGCAGGCTACGCCGACGCGATCATTGCGGGGGCCACGTCCAAGCTACTCCGCATCAAGTTCACCAATGGCGAGGCCGCGGCAGATGAGCGCAGCCTGACGTTCGACATCGCGGCGCTGGTGCATGTCGAGGATCTGATGACCGACGACAACGACCTGAGCACCGTGGAGTTGTCCTTCGAGCCAATCGAGGAGGGCGACTGGACGAGCGCCGGTTCGGGCGAGATCGACGGGTACTTTGAGGTCGCCGCCGTCAACAACACAAGCTCCCTGTACTGAGGTGAAATGTGAAACTGAACGAAGTCACGCAGCGCAGGCTGGAGTGCTACCAAGAGCGGCTGATCGAGCTAGGCGAGAACACGCGCAGCGCCGCAGCATTCAACCGCATCGTCATCGAATCGGCGGTTGACGCGGGGATTGCAGAGGCTACGCCCGACGACCTGGGCAACCTCTCACCCCGTGCTGTGCACGAGATGACCAAGCGGGTGCTTGAGCATATCAAAGAGGCACAAGCACCGCTATCGGGGGAAGCATAAGGGCGGTGGTTTCCCTGGCGGAGTGGGACGCGATGACGCCAGCAGATTGGCGCGTCGTGCATCCCAACGAACCGCCGCCAGAACCGCCGCCGCTGCTCTCGGAGTATTGGCGATTCTTGCGCTATGGACTACCGCCGCTCCACGGCGGGATGCGAGATCAACCGGCGAACTGGTTTGAGCACGCCGAAACGCTAGAGCGCGTCTATCGGGCGTGGCTGGCGTGGATGGAGAGCGATAAAGGCCCGGCGTGGCGCAAGGCGCACCCGGAGGAGATGCGGATTGTAACAGCCGTGAGGAGACACATCTATGGCGAATGAAGCGCGGCTCAAAATTATCATCGAAGCCCTGAATATGGCGAAGGGCGAGCTGAACGAGCTTCAGAAGGATCTAAAGGACGCCAACGGTGCTGCGGAGGAAGGCAAGACATCCTTCAAAGACGTAGGTGTCACCCTGGGCAAGCTGGGCGTCATTGCGGCGGGCGCAGGTATCGCCGTCAAGAAAGCGATGGATTTCGCGAGAACCGGCGCGGAGATCCAGCAGACCCGTGAGAGCTTCGACCGCCTGGGCATCAGCATTGAGGATCTACGCAGCGTGTCACGCGGCACCGTAGATGATATGACGCTGATGTCATCGACGCTGACGCTCACGGCGGGCGCGTCTGAGGAGTTGCAGGGAGAGCTACTAGGCGCATCCCCGCAACTGTTGGAGATTGCCAAAGCCGCCAACAAGCTCAACCCGACGCTAGGCGACACGGCGCATATGTATGAGTCCATCGCCACCGGCATCAAGCGCAGTTCTCCGCTGATCCTGGACAACCTGGGCATCGTCGTGAAGGTGGGCGAGGCTAACGAACGCTATGCCGAGCAGGTGGGCAAGGCCGTCGAGGAACTGACCGCCGAGGAGAAGCAAACCGCGCTCCTCAACGCCACGCTAGAGGCGGGTAATCGCTTGATCGAGCAAGCCGGGGGCAACGTAGACGCCGCAACCGACAAATACGAGCGATTCAATGTGGCGGTATCCACGGCGAACCAGCGGATGCGGGAACAAGCCGACATACTGTTAGGCCCGGTCCTGGAGGCGGTCGCCGGTCAACTGACGCGGCAGGGCGAGCTAGAAACGCAAATGGGGCACAGCACTACCGCCGCCGCCTATTTCAACTCGACCTTCCGAACACAGAACGACCTAATGCTGAACGCGGCGGGCGTGACGATGTACAGGGGTAACCTCCAGGAGCTTGAGGGAATCCAGCGCGGGTGGAACGCCACCGCAGAGCGCAGTACCGAGATGGCTAAACGCTATGCCCTGGAGCAGGAAGTCGCCGCCGTCAACACCGAGGGCACCAGCCGCACCGTCCTCAACCTCACCGGCAATGTGGGCAACAGCGCCGAGGCGTTCCGCCAGTACCAAGCCGCGATTGCTGACAGCGATGCGTCGATGTGGGGTGCGGCATCCGCTGCCGACGGCCTGGGCGATAGCCTGGGCGGCGTCGTTTCACAGGGCGACCGCGTGCGCGATGCGATTGCCCGCGTCCAGGCGCAACTCGACAAGCTGCCGAGCCGTCACGAAATCGAGATCCTGATTAAGAAGCGCGTCGAGCAAGCTGGCGGCTTGCCCGGATTCATCGACGACATCAGCGGGGGCGGGTTCGCCTCCGGCGGTGTGTCCGCTGGCGGCCTCGCACTGGTCGGCGAGCGTGGGCCGGAGTTGGTCAATTTACCGCAGGGGGCGCAGGTTATGAGCGCGCCGGTGACGAATAACATCACCAACAACTACAACACGACAGTCAACACGCGCGCCACGTCCGGCACGTATCTCCAGGATCTAGCTATCGCCAGAGCGAGGACGGGACGCTAATGAGAGGAGCGCGATGCAACGAATCACGAGATTATGGCTGGCTGCGCTACTGCTGGCGCTGGTGGTTATCACGCCGGTCAACGCCGATGGGCCGACGAACTACTACCTACCACTGGTGGGGGGAGGCAAGCGAATGAGCGTAGGCGATTGGGATATTCTGGTGCCGGAAGCGACAACGAACCTCATTACGAACCCATCGGCTGAGGAGAACGTCACAGATGGGTGGTCGTTCAACCAAGGCGGCAGCGGGGGCAGCGCCGCCAAGGACACCACCTATGCCTACGCGGGTGCTGCGAGCGCCAAGATCATCGCGGACGATACGTCGGTGGCGCGGCTCTACTCCGACAACATCAGTCTAGCCAACGGCGAATCGCTGACCGTTCAGGCCCGCGCCTATCGCACCGCATCGGGCGATGACCGCGTGCGAATCTACGACGCCACCAATGCCACCTACCGCGTCACCGACACCTGCGCGGAGACGGGCGCGTGGGAGGTGATGGAAACGACGTGGACCAACGACACCGGCGGCAGCGTCAATGTTCAGATTCACCTGGAGAACCGGCAGGCAAACAGCATTCACGCCGTCTGGTTCGACGCGGTGCAGGCCGAGAAGAAGTCCTACGCCACGACCTACTGCGACGGCGACCAACCGGGCTGTGAGTGGAACGGGGAAGAGCACAACTCCACATCCACGCGCTCCGCCGCATCCCGCGCCGGTGGGCGCTGGTACAACCTGGAGGACGATTACGGCGTCATCGTGGAGGGCTACCTGGGCACCGGGATGGCACCCCGATCCACCAGCGTCGATGGCTACTCGCAGTTGCCGGGCGGGACGCTCAATAACTCCGTCCGCACGTCCCGCACCTTTACGCTGGTCGGTTTCATCAACTCCACGAGCTACGCTGACCTCCTGGACAAGCGCAACACGCTCATCGACGTGCTCTCGCCTGAAGCCTATCCCCGCGACAGCGGCGGCTGGCAGCCTGTTCACGTCCGGCACACCGGCGGCACAACGACGAAGTGGACGGCGGCGCACTACGAGGCCGGGCTGGAGATCGACCACAATTGGCGGCTGCCGATCAACGAGCGCGTGGCCTTGCGCTTCTTCGCACCTGATCCCAACTGGTATGAGATTGGAGAGAGCGCGAAGGCGCTAGACACGAACGATACCGACACATTCAGGTATATTGCCGGGCGGCTCAAAAGCACCGGGCAATGGGACGACCTGGATCTGAGCGCCAACCCCTCCACAAATGGGGATGTATACGCGATTTGTGTGGCATCCGACGGCACTGTCTACTTTGGTGGTGATTTCACCGGGTGGGATGGCAACAGCCCGTCCGGTGGGGATTACATTATTGCTTATGACCCTAGCGCCGGCTCCTATAGCGTTTTGGTCGGGGCCAGCGACCTTAACGGCATCGTCTATACCATTGAGGAAGGGCCAGACAAGAAAATATACATTGGCGGCTCGTTTACTCAGGTCAACGGAGACGCTGGTGGGGATGCGGATTATATCATCGTTTACGACCCCAGCTCTGACGCCTGGGAGAAACTAGGCACGCCGAATACGGGCGCCGCCTCTATCACCAGCGTGCGGGCATTGGCCTGGGATAGCTCCAACAATCTCTATGTGGGCGGCAACTATACCAGATTCGCGGACGTTGCTAATGCCGACTATATCGCTAAATGGGATGGATCAAGCTGGTCAGCGATGGACACTGGGCTTACCGGCTATGTTGCTACGATTGCTGTGGATTATCGTGATTACGTCTACGTTGGTGGCTACTTTTCGAGTGCAAGCTGGCGCGTGTGGAACGGATCAAGCTGGTCAAATGTGGGGGGGCTATCTCTATACCAAAATGGGTTTGGCATCGAGGAATTGATCTTTGACGATTGGGGAGATTTATATGTCGGAAGTTCGCTTTTGGCTGCCGACAGTAATAACGATGCTAATTATGTATTTAAATGGACGGGCACCGCAGTTCAGTCAATGGATCAGGGAACTAACAACTATGTGGATGCCCTGGAGCTTGCGCCGGATGCACGCCTCTATATCGCGGGAAGGTTTACTATCGCGGGGGACGTAGAGGTCACTGACTACATCGCTCGGTGGAACGGTTTTGCTTGGACCCCTGTGGACATGTCTCCACCCGGCACGCCCGATGTGCACGTTTTTAGGGCTGGGCGTGCCGACCCTGTAATTGAGTCAAACTATGACCTTTACGCAGGCTTCAGCACGACGGGCTCGGCGCAATACGGCGGGACGGTGACTGTTACAAATAGCGGAAACAGCTCTGTCCATCCGAAGATCGTTGTCGCGCGCAGCGGGGGCACCAGCGCCACGCTTATCAGCATCCGCAACCACACGACAGGCAAGGAACTATATTTTGAGTATGACCTTGTTGACGGGGAGGAGTTGACGATAGACCTGCGACTGGACCGACAAACGATTACCAGTGACTTTTTTGGAACGAGATATAACGCGTTCTTACCGGGCTCTGCGCTGGGCGATTTCACATTGCAGCCAGGCGACAACGAGATCGTCGCATACGTCAAGACGGCCGGAGCTCCTGCGGTCACAGCGTATATGCTGTGGCGAGACGCTTACGATGGGATAGACGACTAATGCCAGAGCGACGGGTAGACTGGATCCTCAGCACAGACCGGGGCCGGACGCACTTCGCCATCCCGCAGATCCAGTCTTACAGCGCGACAAAGGTGGTCAACGCGCCCGGATCCGCCACGATGACGCTACCCAGCCGCCTCGTGGAGGCCATTCTGACCGACTACATTCAGCGCGATAGCATTCTACAGCTCCACGTCAACGGCAGGCTGTGGAATACCTACTTTCTGGGTAAGAGCAAATACACCTACGACGATCAGGGGCGCACCCTCATCACCTTGAGCGGGTACGATCAAAACATCCTCCTCTGCCGCCGGGTCGTGGCGGCCTACGAGGAATCGGCGCAGGCGGCGATGGAAGACTACGCTGACGATATGATGAAGGCCGTGGTGACAGATATGATGCAGGACGACGCCGATCCTACACCGGAGGCCGGGACGCGGGCCTGGGGTAATTTGGGCGTGGCCACCGATCGCAGCAACGGACCCAGTATCAAGATGTCGTTCCCGTTCGACTACATACTCAAGCGCAATGGGGGCGGCGTGCTGGCTAAGATCGCCGAGGCCAGCAGGGCGGCGGGGACTGAGGTGTTCTTCTGGGTCCGGCCGTCATCGGTCGGGACCGCATCAATCAAGTACCAGTTTCGCACCTACACTGGGCAGCCGGGGCACGACCTGACGAAAAACAACTGGATGCAAACCATTTTCAGCGCAGAGAATGGATCGCTTGTAGACGCCGAGCTTATCCACGATTTCACCAGTGACGTGAACTATTTCTATGTGCTGGGCGCGGGGGACGCAGCGGATCAGACGGTCGATCAGGTCTATGACGCGGAACGCTACAATTCGAGCTACTGGGCGCGGACGGAGGGCATCGTGCGGGCGACAGGCAAGGCAGATGACGAGCTAGAGGCGGAGGGGCAAGCCGAGTTATCCCGCCGGCGTGACCGCAAATCACTCAGAGGCACGCCTATTGACGGGCCGAATATGCGCCTGGTCGTGCGCTATGACGTGGGGGATCGCGTCGTTGCCCAAGGGTTTGGAGAACAGTTCGACGCGATTGTATGGGGCGGACGCCTCTACCGCGACGAGGACGGAAGAGAAGGGGCTGAGGCCAGATTGGAGTATCGAGCGTGACAATGATTGAAGACATCATCCGGGAGCTGGACGATCTGGACGACCGGCTAGACCGTCTGGAGGCGCGCCGCGATACGCACTATAAGGGCACCAGCGCTACCGACTTCACGACCACGACGCTACCACACCACGGCGACTATGGCTTTCAGACGACGGACGAATGGCTTCAGATGAATATGAACGGGGGCGTCTACGAGGTCGGGGTCAAGGTCTATGATGTGACACGCTTCGGCGCTACGGGCGATGGGGTGACTGATGACTCTAGCGCCATTCAGGATGCTATTGACGCGGCGCGGGGCGGCTCTGTCAGCGCATCGGGGGCTAACGCCGCCGTGTACTTCCCGGCAGGCACCTATGTCTGTGACTCGCCGCTTGACTTGACCGGATGGTGGTATTTTCGGGTAATGGGGGATTCGTGGGAAAACACTGTCATCGAATCCCACGCGACGGGCAAGGCGGCCATAGAGCTATTGGGAAGCCGGTTCTTCGTCATTGAAAACCTGACTGTGGAAGGGGATACCACCGACACGCCGGACGTGGGGTTTTTCCTTAGCCGAGCGACCCTCGTGAGCGGAACCGGCCCGAACTGTGGCAATTGCTGGTTCGATCACGTCGCAGTCGCCGGAGAGTTCACGCACGCCGGATTCTACCAACTCAATGCCGAGGTACTGTTTTTCAACGGTTGCAGGTCAACGGCGGGATTCGACGCGGACTATTACGTTTACTCGTCTCCGTCAAATGATGACTCTATTACTAGCGATTATCGTACAATTGACGTGGGCACGACCGGATCAACGATGCAAAGTCATCGCAACTTTCACATCGCCAGCGCAGTGGGGATCAACTTCACACCGTTCTATTACGGCGACGTTGCTAACACCATCATCCTCCGCGACGGGTATTGGCAGGCTCGTGGCACCGGGGTTGGCGTGCAACTTGACGAAGATCACTTCAACGTTACGATCTCCGGCATTATGCAGGAAGGTAACGCCACTGAGCTGCTCGACCTTTCCACTAGCGGAACGTGTGACGTGCGGGGCTTGACCATTGAGAACGTCGCCGCCTCCAGTGTGACGAAAGCGATTGACGCGGCATCCGGGGTCACGATCAACGGATTGTATCTCGCTAGTCTCACAGTCAACCAAGCAAACCTCGATTTTTACAACCTAGAACACTCAACGCTGGCGCCGGGCTGGTATGGAACTCTGGGCAATGCGGCGCACACTGTAGCTATAGCCGGAGACATCACTGATTGCGACATCAACCTCAATAATCAGACGTACAGCGTTACCGGGACGGAGACAAACGTCCGGCTATCCGAGGGAAACGATGATGAGGTGTGGGTGCGCGAGGCTGATTTTTCAGTAGGCGTTGATACGGCACGAGCCAAGGTATCGAAGATCCTGGAGTTTTCTGGCTCGTGGGACCCCGGGACGGTAGCCGATGGCGACGTGGCAACAAACGATTTTACAGCAACGAACGTAGCAACTGGCGACTTTGTGATAGCAACAGTCAATCAGACATCGGCGCACATTCACCTGGAGGCGCGAGCTATTACCGACAAAATTCGCCTATCCATTCTTAACGAATCCGGCGGCAACTACGCTCCGGGGTCGAAGACGTGGAGCTTCCTCGTGTTCAAAACGTCCTGACCCCTTCGGCACACCCTTCGGCGCCGGGGCCTCGTTCGGCAGAGGCCCCTTCGGGGGCTTCGGCAGACCCTCGGCGGGGTGGGGGAGGGGTTAGCTGGCGAGGATCCCCGCTATCTCCGCTTTGAGTTCCGTGGATAGCGCTATCTGCATCGGTTGCCGACAGATGGCAGCGCACCCGCGCTCGAACTCATCAAACGTTACACCGGAGGCAATGGCGAGGGCAATCGCATCGTCCCGAAAGTCAACGGGGAAGCCCATCAACTCCAGAGCTTCCCTCATCCTGCTGGCGTCCTTCGCTGTGACTCGTGTCATCGTCTCGTCTCCTGTGCTATGCCGTGCCCCGGCCAGTCGAGCGCCGGGGCTGTGGGTGCTAGATAATCCCGGCGGCCCTTAGACATCGTTCGCCCTCTGGCGAGAGGACTTGCACATCGCGGCCACCGCGCTCAATCTCATGAACCCACGGCACATTCGGATGGGTGGGCGGCGAGAACGTCTTGCCTGTCCCCGCGATTCTGTAGCGCAACGGATTTGCGCCGAGCCCCTGCCCGATACCTTTTAAGACCCTCTTTACCTCTATCATCGCTCATCTCCTCACTCGTTTCGCTCCCCTCCCCCCTCACTCGGACTTGGGACCGTCGCCCGGCTTTGCCGGATCGGTGGGGTTAGAGCGCCGGATTTGCGCCTCCGGCGGGGCTGTGGGTGCTATTGATAACCAGCTTCCGCCAGCATGTCCCTAAGATCGTCTGGGTTTTCATTCCTGTTCGACCAGAACTTATACCCCGCTTGGGCCCAAGCGGGGATCGAGTCCAACTCTTCTTGCGTAGGCTCACTGTGACCCCTCACCAACGGAGCGTGCATCCAAATGTGCTCTCCGTTGAAGTAGACGTTGAGACCGCCGCCTTTTGAGATCGCTCCTCGCATTACGACTATGGTATCCTGGGGAAGGTCGTTCAAACTCGTTTCGTGTCGGATGATGTGATTGGTCTCATCCAACATTTCCATCGTCCGCCTTATCACAGACGCAAATCTTATCATTTCTTGTCTCCTGTCTCTGCTCTTGCTCCCGCCACCTGCGCCTTCTGGCGCTTACCCCACGCCACCAGCGGGCGGGACTCCGTGGGGTTGCTGGATACGAAGCCTCCGGCGGGGCTGGGTGCTACGCCTGATACGTGGCGCCGATCTCGCGCCATTCCTCGATGTACTCACTCAGGTCGTCGCCGGCGTCAAAGTCACCGTCGCTGAGCCAGTCCTTGCACTCTCCGAGGTGCCCGCCGGCGGCGTCCACGATGCGGGATGCGGCCAGCGCGATCTCCGCGTCCTTGAACGTGGGGAACATCGGGTCGTCCATCGCGGCGTCAATGTCCCCGTCAGACCATTCACGCTCGCTCAACTCAAACCGCACCTCGTCCTCGAACTCCTCTTGCGTGCCTAGCTCGATGCGCCCGTTGTCTACGACGAACTCAATCACCTCTGCTAATGTCGCTGCCTGCTGATTCTCGTTCATCTCTGCCTCCTGTGTGTGATTCGCCAGCGTGTACGCCAGCGCATAGTCGATCACGGCGGTCACGCCGCTCAACCCGGTCAATCGCTCGACCTGCTCAACGCGGGCCTTGCGGTCATCAGTCTGCCGAATGTTCCAATATGTCATCGTGTTCCTCCTATACCTTGAGCGCCGTCATGATCTCAGGTTCGTGTGATTCGGCCTTCGCAGCTCGTACCCTATCCCTGGCGGCCCTCAGGTCGCTCTCGCTGAATCTGGCGAACCATTCGCTATTCTGTCGTGCGTAGGATTTCATCGAGACGTTGAGCGCTTCGATCTGCGCCGATGCATCCTGTACGTCTGCGGGTTCGGGCAAGTTGACGGCTAGGAAAGCTTCGATGAATGTCGCGTTATCGAAGCTGCCTGCCAGCTTCGCCACTTTTGCCTCGATCAAGCCCCGCCGGTATTCTAGCTGCTTCTCAGTTGCCTTCGTCATCTCTCGTCTCCCTGTCTCTGTGTGTCTATCTCTGAACTATCTATATTATAGCAAAACACCCACACATTGTATAGGTGCAATATGTCACTATCCGGTGTGACAAGTGTCACTTCGGCAGGTACAGGCGCCACCGGCCCACGGCGCTGGCGCGCTCATGCGTGCGGCGCACGTCCTGTTGCGCCAGGTCGAGGTAGCGGCGCACCATCTCCATGGTTATGTCATCGCGGGCCTCCTTTGGGGCGGCCTCTCGACCGCCCCAGCTTGTTGAGTCTAAATCGCCAAGAACTGCCGCATCTTGCGAAGAACCAGCGCGCCCTCGTCGAACTTCGCGCCGGTGATATCCCTGCCAGGGTAACGCGCCTCGTACTGAGCGCCACCATCCTCAAACCACTCGCGAATCTCGGTGATGTTTTTGCGGCTCATGTAATCCCTCAGTGCTTGGGCCGGGTCACTGTCTCCATCAACCCACTCCATCCCGGCGAACCCGTTCAGAACAATCATCCCCGCTTTGGGCCCCTTCTCGACCTGCTTGGCTGTGAATGTACGAACGAAGGCCCGCCCCGCTATTATCTGTACTCCCTGGATCTCCGCTAGTGTCTTGTTCATCTCTCGTCTCCTGCAAAACAGGGATTATAGCGAGATTCCCCCAAATACTAGCCACATGGCTAGGTGTCATCTGTCATATGACACTCACGCCTACCCCCGCATCCCATCCGGCAGCGGGTGGCGCTGGCCCTCGGGCGGTGTCCACTCCTGCGCCTCACCGGCGGCGACCATTGAGAGGAGCCAGTCACCCATCGGGGTGAGTTTCGGATGATTGGCCGACGTAAGACGAACCGCACCAACATCTCGAAGCCACCCGAACAGGTCACGCGCCCGATGATCCGACATAAACCCGGCCTTTCCCGTTGCATTGGCGCTCACGTTGGCACTGTCCTCTAGCGCCCATCGCGCCCAATCCTTCGCACCCTGACGCCCGCCGGCAAACCACGACAGCGGGAATGGGACATACCCATCCTCGTGCATCTCTACGTGACGCTCCGGTTCTACGGACGCGGCGTTGCGTCCGTTGCCCCCACGCATCACGCCGTTGGCGACCGCGCGCGCGACATCGCCGCCGTTGACCGGGATGCGCCGGCGCTCGCGGCGTGCGGGCTCGGTGTCGCGTTTGGCGTGGGGATTGTAGACGCCGGGGATGTCCACATCACCAGCGTCCGCCTTCTCGTAGGCTAGACCGCTATGCGTCGGCGCGTGGATCTCGCGCCGGAACCGCTGCTCAGGGTGCCAAAACTCAGGATAGACACGCAGCAGAATCGCCGACAGCGCCAGGCGCACCAAGAGCACGCTCGCCCGGAAGTCGCCCAGCACCGGAGGCCACCACAGACCCCAGGCGGTTTCGCGACTCACCGGCCAGAACCAGACGATCTCTGGCAGCCATACCAGCGCAGCCAGGAAACCGAGCGCGAGGAGGACGGGCCACGACCAGTTGATGTCGTCGGCCTCTAGGTCGTTGCGGATCAACCTGATACTGGCGGCCTCCTGCCCGTTACGGGCCACCCGCCTCTCGGCGTCCGGGTCGGGCACCCACGGCTGCGCCCACCGCGCAACCGCCGCGATGACGGCCCGACCTGCGAGAATCGCGCCGACCACCAGCGACCAGGGGCCTAACGTGACCGCGATCAGGAGAATGGTCGCCACGCGCAGCGCAGCAATGATTGCCAGCGCCGCGAAAGACCACGCCGCCGCGACTAACTCCTGAATCGCGTCAATGACCTCGATGATACGCTGGCCCTGACCCAGCCCACCCCTACTTCGGTCGCTCATAGTGCCTCCACTTACCCCTATTCCCGGAGGGCACGCCGTGCCCTCGCCCTGATCCACTCAGTCGTATCCATACCGGCACTGTTTGCTGCGTCAATGAGGTGATCAACGTCCTCAAGATCAGCGTCACCTCGTATGCGATCCTCGATCAAAAGCCAATCGCGAAGAACACCCTCCAGCTCCGCGATGCGCCGCTCCAATGCCTCCCCGTACTCAATCGCCTCTCGGCGCGCGTCAGCCTGCGTGTTTAGCAAAGCCACTACCAACCGCTCTGTTTCACTGCGTCGGCTTGTGTCTGTCATCTCTCGATCCTCCTAGATGTTGCCTAATTTGTTACCGGCCCTCATCCACTAGCGCCGCCTGCCTAGACCGCGCCAGTATCTCCACGATGGCTTCTTGCTCCCCTCGGCTCAGTTGCTCCCAGCGCTCCCAGCCCAGCGGGGGCTGCCAGCGCCCCGGCACCATTCGCACAGGCGGCGGTGCTGGCGGGCGATCCCACCTGAACACGCGGGCTAGGATTGCCGCAGCGAACACCAGCGCCAGCAGGAGGCTCGCTGCGACCAGCGCCATCATCAAAAGCTGGTTGGTGCGGGCAAACGTGAGATTAGCCTGCGTTGCGTTGCGCAGAGCCTCCGCTTCGATGCGCTCAGCGCGGGCCATCTCCCAGCGCGGCACGCCGACCAATCCGGCGGCGATAAGCAGCGCGCCGAATATCAAGATTGCGTTTGCGAGACTCTTCATTGATTCGCCTCCTCTTCTCTCTTTGCGTCTTGGTATGCATCGCAGTAGCGCATGTGTGCGCTCACGGCCTGCGGAGTTGCGAATTCATTGCGCCCACAATATTCGCAAGCGTAACGCTCTGCGTTTGTTGCGCGTTCGCTCTGCGTTTCCTGCGTCTGCTCTGAGTCCCCTGCGTATTCGCTCTGCGTTTCCTGCGTCTTCGTTGCGCCGCCCTCGCTGCGCTGGGAGCGTAGCTCTGCGTTGTGGCGCGCCAGCAGCCACGCCTCTATGCGCTCGTCGAAGCTGGCATTGAAAAAACCGAACTCCATCACGTTGGCATA
>WJKO01000681.1 GCA_014729055.1 Promethearchaeota archaeon
GCATATGTCTTAAACGAATATAAGAAACTTGTATCAAATATTAAACTTGGAATCTCCGCTGGTTATTTTTAAAAAAACAAAACCAAAATCTACAAAAAAAAAAGAAGCGATATATAATCATGAAAGCAGCATTTGGTAAGATTGTTTTAACACCAAAAGATTATAAAAGCAAACCCATGGCAGGATATACGCCCTCTCCAACTCCAACAGGAAAATATGATGATATAATGGCACATGGGGTGTTGATTGAGGAGATTTATCTAGGTAACGTGAAGAAACGCCAACTCCTGATCTCATTGGATTATTTAAAAATTCCTTTATTATGGACAGATTACGTTAAGGAGAAAATCGAAGATACATACCAGATCCGTCCTAATCAAGTGTTATTACATGCAACACATACACATAAAGCACCTGATATGTGCGGTGAATTTGTTTTTGGGGGTAGCATGGTAAATACAATTCGCGGTATTATGGTTGGTGCATACCATGGTGATGATAAATACAAAATATGGGTAGCTATGCAAATTGTAAAATTAGTCGGAAACTTAATCGAAAACCTTAAACCCGCTAAGGTCGCATGGAAAAAAGTAAAGATTGAAGATGATTTAATTATCAATAGAAGGCACCCTGCGAGGAGAACAAAGGGGAACTTAGGTGTTATATCATTTAAAAATTCCGAAACTGGCGAAATAATTGGAATCATTGCAAACTATGGCTCCCATCCAACTACTTTAGCAAATTTTGTAGATAAACTATCTGCAGATTATCCGGGCCGAGTTGTTGAGAAAGTCGAACAATTATCAAATAATAAAATTCAGTGTGCGTTCTTTACAGCACCGGCGGGTGACCTTAATCCTATTACTACAGTCGGAACCGATTTCGACTATTTAGCCACATTACCAGAAGACGATCTTCTAGGTCAAAAAGGTGACATTGAGCATACAAAGAGAATGGGATATAAATTAGGTAAAGAAACTTTTAAAACAGCTACGGCAATTCCAGATAGCGAGTATTATGATATTATAGATTTTAAATCGTATGTTCACACATTTTGGGTGCCGATGCGCGATGTTACAAATTATAAATTGAGTTTGAATAAGATATATCAACGTTTGGTGTATTTAATTAAAAGATATGTACTCTTTCCCATTGCATTGATTTTAGGTGATGCTGAAGAACCGAATTTTCCGGGATTTGCGGTAAAGCATAAAGGAATTATGAACCCAAAAAGTGATATTAACGTATATAGTCAGATTATGTACATAAAATGGGTTTGCAAATCCTCTAAAACTAATAAAAAACAAGCATTATCAATTATAGGTCCTCCCGGAGAGTTATTTGAAGATACTGCTGATGAATTTTATGAAAAAACAAGTACGGGAGTTGAACATACGTTTATTTTCCAGAATGCAAATGACTGGATATCATATCTTTTCCCAATTAAAGAATATACATCCAAAGGGGGTTATGAACCCTTTGCCAGCTTTAGTCCAATTTCTGGAGCTTTAGTAAAATTTGCTTACTTTAGACTATTAGACGATATTGGACATGAAATTATTGGAGGATTTTATTAGGAGGAATAAAAATTATGTCAATTGAAGAATTTAACAAAATACCACACCTATTAGTAGATTATGTCGAAAAATGGGCCAAAGAACGTCCAGATGATATAGCTATTATTGATGCCGACGATGGAAAATGGATCACATGGAATGATTTTAAGAATATGATGGATCTCATTGCATTGGAGTTTATAAATATGGATCTTCAGAAAGGAGACGTTATTGTCACAATGCTCCCTCTGTTACCCGAACATATCTTTATTTCATATGCCTGCTTCAAACTAGGCATATTGTTCTGTCCTTTAGACGTCAGACTAAAAGAACGTGAAACGGTACGGTGTGTAAAATTACTTAAAAACGCAAGAAGATTGGTATATATTCATCCCGATGACACAGATTCCGAAGACAAATGGGGACGGAAAAAGTTTTACGCATTTAAACAATTCGCAAGAAAAATACGTGAAGAAGTACCTGAAGTTACGGATTTTATACAATTTGGTCCTCAAGAAGATGCAGATGAAGGAACGATAGGTATTCTTAACTTTATCAAGAAGGCGAGAGCAAATTATAAAAGATATTATTCCGATCCCCAAGTTTTTAATCAAAAAATGGAAGAATTAGAAAAAATAAAGAATTCTATTGATCCCGCTAATGACTGCGCCATGATTATATACACAACAGGAAGTACAGGTTTTCCGAAACCTGCCATGTTGTCAAACGCTGGCATAATTTGTCAAAATATGTGCATGGCAAAAGGATTTGAAATAAACAAAAAAGATCGAATGTTGGTTAATCTTCCACCAAGTCACGTTGGATGTCAAACGGAACAGCTAATGACAACAATTTTTATAGGCGGTATTTCTGTAATCCTACACGCTTTTAAAGCAGAAAAATCACTACTAGCAATTGAAAAATATAAGGTTACAGCGTTTGGACAGATTCCAAGCTTATTTGTAATGGAGTGGCGATTAAAAAAGAAATATGGTGCATTAAAAGACTACAAAGACTATGACTTGAGTAGTTTAAGATTTGCTCTGTATGGTGGACAAGCTGTATCTCGAAAATTTTTGAAGAAACTTAGCGAGATGGCCCGATACTTTGGCAGCGGTTTAGGACTAACCGAGATGAGCGGATTTGTCTCTTATACACCCTTCGGAGATGATGTAACTCCAGATGACATCTTGGCTGGTTTGGGGCATGATTATCCGATTACACCTCTCTCCATTCGTGAGAAGATGAAGGAAAATGGTATGGCAGGTGATGAAAAACCAGACGGAGAAATTGGAGAAGTTTGTTATTCTGGACCACAAGTATTTTTAGGATATTACGACAATGAGGACGCGACTAAAAAGACCATTTCCACAGAGGGTATTTGCTATACGGGAGATTTAGGATTTAAAGATGATGAAGGTTTACATCTTGTAGGAAGGGGAAAATTTGTAATAAAACCGAAAGGTTATCAAGTATATCCTCCAGAAGTAGAAGAACATATAGCAAAACTCCCAGAAGTCTCTTTGGCCGCAGTTGTCGGTGCAAAACATGAAGTCTATTCGGAGGGTGTTGTAGCTTTTGTGGAATTAAATCGAGGAAAACAAATAACCAAAAAGAAATTGAAAGAACATTGCAGACAACTAGCGGGTTATAAACGACCATCCTTATTCGTATTTCTTGACCAGATTCCTCTTAACAGAGTAGATAAAACGGATTACCATGATCTAAATAAAATTGTAGGAAAATATATCGAAGAGGAACGTGCTGCAGGAAGATGGGATGCAGAGAAATAATTTTTATTTTTTTATTTTCCGAATTTCTGAACTGAAATCAGTCAATATTTCCCCTAATTTATCTCCTTCGGATGCTCTAATCTGCTGAAACTTTATTCTTCTCTTGTCTACTCCCAGAGATCCGAGCAAATGACTAGTCGCTTTAATACGATTTTCCGCGTGTTTATTCCCATCCATATAGTGACAATTTCCAATATTGCAAGCTAGTATAATAATACCATCAATACCTTCTTCTATAGCGTTAAGTATTAACTTTCGCTCTACTCTACCAGAACACATAACACGAACCATTTTAATATTAGGAGGATATTCTCTTTCTGTAACTCCAGCACTTTCTGTAGCCCCATACGCGCACCAATTACAAACAAAGGCTAATATTCTTGGATTTTCATTTTTAGATTCTACCATGACTAATTTCCCTCCTCCTTGCCTTCTGCAAATTGAGCTATCATATTAATATATGCTCCATCATTACTATTTGGGATTATTATTGCATTTACAGGACATTCTGACATGCAAATACCACACGCTTGGCAAATAAGGGGATTAACTTCTGCTTTTCTTATATTTCTATCACCAAAAACATAGTGTTTTGCTTCAATATTAAAAGTAATTGCCTTGTAAGGGCATAATCGGATGCATGTTCCGCATCCTATACATTTATCTTTATCTATCTCGGCAACTTCTGCTAGACCCTCATAATATCCCTCTGCTAAAAAGTTTGCAGCTTTCATTGCAGCACCTAGAGCTTGACTAACTTCCAAGTCAGGATTATTCGGCCATTGAACAGAACCGCAGAGGAATATAGCTTTTCGGGTACTATTAAGAGGTAATACTTTTGAGTGTTCTTCTTGGAAAAATCCATATTTTTCAGTTCTTATTTTTAAAAGTCTTGCTAAATCTAGAGTTTTCTCAGAAGTTGCTATTGGTGTTGCTAACACCAAAATATCCGCTTCTAATCCAATTTTCGTTTTTGTATTCACCTCATTAAAGGAAATATAAATTCGACCATTGGCACCAGAACCACCCTCTTTTATAATTTTAGGTTCGATCTCGGCTGCTGAGTCATATCGGAGAAACACAACATCGTTTTTTAACTCGCGGTACACTTGTTCAAGCTTTCCTCCAGTTAATTGCATATCCCGATATAATACAAAAATTTCTGCATTTTCATTTTGTTCTTTGATTTGTTTAGCTATTTTTAAAGAACGGGCACAGCATACGTTTGAACAATTAGACGTAGTTAAAAATTCACTCCCAAACTGATTTCTAACTTGGGAATAGTATTTACTTTCAGGATCTAACCTCTGATTAACACATAATAAAATAACTGCTCGAGAAATCTTCCTTAATCCTTTTTTATCATATTTTTCTTGAAATTCTGACTGTGTCATAACTGACGAAGAAATACCATATTTAAATTGTCCTTCAGCAGGAGGATATTGTTTAGTACCACCAGCAATAATGATTGTCCCCACATCAACACTAATTTTACCGCCCGTTTTCTCTTGTATTTTTATTTGATAATTACCCGCAAATCCACCGAACTTTACGATTTTATGATTGTCTAATTTCGTGATCAATTTATTTTTATCATATTTTTTATAGATATCTTGTAATTTATCCATTGGAATTTGCATAGAATGAATA
>WJKO01000682.1 GCA_014729055.1 Promethearchaeota archaeon
GACTATGTATGCGGCATACGTATCTGCCGAGACGGGTAAACGAACTGAAATTCCAAAATAGATACCAAATAGATATAAAATCAATATAAAATGAATATATAAATGAATATAATGAATATAAAATGAATATAAAATGAAGACGATTACAATAAAAAAAAAAAAGATGGGGATCAAACATATTTCTGAAGTGCAGATTCCGAGTAATACCTCGCGTTTATACTTGCAAGGAAATAAAATAGAGAAAATTGAGGGATTGGGCAAAAGACCTAAATTAAAAAGCTTGTTGCTCTCAACGAATGAAATATCAAAAATTGAGAACTTGGAAGGTCTTCCAAACTTGGAAACGCTTCAGATTTCAAATAATCCGATCTCAAAAATAGAGGGCATTGAACATCTGACAAAGCTGAGGCATTTGACGCTCGAAAACTGCAAAATAGAGCGACTTGAGAATCTTGACGAGCTTGAATCATTGGTGAAGCTCTACTTGTCTGGTAACGATATTTCAGATTTAAGCGGCTTGAAAAACCTAAAACGTCTGAGGATCCTTCATCTAAACAATTGCCAACTAACAGATCTCTCCACACTGCCCTATTTAAAAAATTTATTCGTGCTAAAATTGAGCGGAAACAAGCTTACAGACGTTAAGGGAATAGAACGTTTCGAAAAACTAACTTCACTCAATCTTGAAAATAATCCAGGATTGCCAGAAGAGTTTCAAAAAGATATGATCCATGATGATACCATCGCTGACATCTTCGTCGCAAATAAGGCGTCAAGAGAGCAGCTTGTAGCGGTTTGTAGGTCCTTGTTGATGGCGGAGTTCGAAAAAGCCATCAGAGGGTTAAATCTCTCAGAATCTATATGCAATCCGAGCCCTAAATTAATGGTTCACGTTATGGCGGAGTTATTAACGGAAAAAAAGACCACTCCCCCTGGCGTTTGTTTGTATTGCAAGGAAAGACTTGATCCCAATGACAAAAAAAATTATCCTTTCTGGCTTAGGGAAGAAGTTGATAAGTTGATTAAGAAGATTAATCGATTTATCCCGAAATCTCGCTTGGAAAGGGATAAACACGAGACACTTGTCACCTTCCAGAGGGTCTATTTTAACCTATGGGGGGATACAATGACCACTGAGCGAGGAATCAAGGGAAAGAAATTTATCCATAAATATCAGGTGGGCAAGCTCCAGAATTTTCAATTTCCCGTGCTAATTAACCCTCTCTGCCAGAGGTGCGCCCGAGAGTTTCTTGAAGGTGCAAAAGATGTGCTGGGTTCGGTAAAGAAAATAGGAAGTTATGACGGGAAAAAAAAGTCCCTCTGGGATGCCACGGACAGGTACGGGGAACTTATCAAGCAGCAAATTCGCAAATGAGACTAAAATAGATTTCTTAATACATCTAATTCTTTATCTTGTGCATTAATATGCTTATTCCAATCTGGTATGCTGTCTTGTTCGCAGTATGTTTCATTATATATTTTATTCTTTTGGTAATATGCCTAACTAGTAGAAAATTGTATCCAGAATTTTCTATTTTTCGAGATACGATAAGCGAAGTGCAAGATACTTCCATGAAGACATCGAAATATATAAATCCGGCTTTTGCACTCATCGGCATCGTTTTATTACCGCTTCCAGTTTTTTTGCTTGATTACATGCCTCGTGCAGGATTGACTAATATAGCAATACTTATTTTATATTGCAATCCACTTGGATTAATAATCCTCTCAATATGGCCCAATTTCACAAATAATATGCATTACATAGGTGCTGGAATAGCGATGGGAGGCACTTTATTAGCAATGATCCTCTTATTTCTACCAATTTTACGAAGTCAATACATCTCAAATGTAATCTTGATTATAAGTATATTTGCATTGATTATATGTATTCCATTAGTATATTCTAATGTCACCAATGGTCCCCGTTCTGAACTTATCCATAATCCGAATATCTGGGAATGGCTCGAATTTTTTACCCTCCAGCTTTTTATTATCGCTCTTTATCTAAATCTCGTAATTGCAAAATAGAAAATATCAAAAAATCCATAATTCGCGCTAGATTTAAAAACTTAAAAATAAAAATAACATCATGTCAGAATTAAAAGAAGAGGAAAGATTTATTGTAGAGCTTCTACAAAAAGCTGAAGGTAATAAAATGAACTACAAAGAGATACAAACCGCTTGTGAAAATGAGTTTGAGGGCGTAAGACTCATACTGAAAAACTTAAAAACGAAAGGTTTTGTGTCTTATGAGGGGATCATCCCAGGATTTCAGTCAGAAATAGAGCTGGTCAAGGCAATTCTTGAATGAATCCTCTAACTACACCATCCCATTCATCTCTGATATTGTAACCCATAAAATAAGCAATAGTGGGCACTATATCAACAATCTCTACATATTCATCGTTATTCTCATCTGTTGATATTTCTCCTTTTTCTACGAGCGCATCATTTGATATAATGAATACTATTTTTAATTCGTCTAAAGTCGGTTTTCCGTGTCCATGACCCGTTCCACCATGATCCGATACTACAATAATTAGCCAATCTTCTTTTTTTCTCTGTTTAACAGCATTTATAATATCGCCAACCATTGCATCGCGCCCTTCGATACATTCTATATAGCGTTTAGAGTCTGGGCCGTAACTGTATTTATGACCTGCACCATCAATTTCATCCAATTGAATGAAATATAAATCCCCATTGTCGTTCTTAATGGATTTTATTAATTTCTTTGTAACTTTTTTATCGGAACCTGAACCTTTCTTAGACATAATTCCTTTCTCAAATATTTTTGTAATAATAGGTCGCCAGTGTGAATACGCAACTATTCTTAACTCTGACCACCATTCTTTCAGATAATAATAAAGAGTTTTATATTTAATATCGCGAGGTCTGAAATTATTGCCAAATACGTTGTGCTTTTCCATGTGAACCCCCGTTAAAAGCGAAGTCCATGCACTTCCACTTATCGTTCTGAATTCAGTGCGAGCATTCCAACTATAAATTCCGTTTGAGGCTATTCTGTCTATGTTTGGAGTATCTGCAGCCAAGAGAGCATCAGGTCTGCAGCCATCGAGACCGATTACTAAAACCTTTTTCTTCGCGTGCTCGATATTCATAATAATCGTTCTTATTTTTTATAGGACTTTACGTTTCCATGATTGGTTGTTGTTTAAGTCTTTATAGATATTTAATGTTCCCACATCACACCAAAATTCATCTTCACCCATTTTTACAAGTCGAATGGGGATATTTTCATCGCACATATTTTTTACTGGGGCTGTTATTTCGATCTCCCCCCGTTCGGAAGGTTTCGTCTCTCTTAAACGATCAAAAATTTTATTGCTGAATATATAAATGCCAGAATTTTCCATATCTGTTTTAGGTGCATCTAGTTTAGGTTTTTCGATAATATTTCTGACAATATTACTATCATAATATACTGCGGCACCTTTTGATGGATCGTCTGTTGGATTAGCAACCAAAAATACGTCATTATTACATTGCTGATAGCTTTGAATCAGCCTTTTGTAGATTGTGCTTGAAACAACAATATCTGCATATGTCAATAGGAAAAACTCGTATCCATTTTTTAAAATGTGTTCTTCTACTAGTAATGCTGCGCCACCAGTTCCGTTAATGTCCTCTTGTCGAATTAAACTAAATACTAATGGGCCTATATCAATATTATATTCTTTCTCGTAATCACGATATATCCTAACAACAAATTCTTCTTGGATCCACTTTTCAATTTCCTTTCCTTTATAACCGGTAATTACTAAGAAGTGTCTAATTCCCGCTTTTATTAAATTCAATAATATTATTTCCAATATTCTTTTATTACCTAGATATAATAACGGCTTAGGATGATCATAAGTTAAAGGACGCAATCTTGTTCCTTTTCCCGCGGCTAAAATTACCGCTGGAATATTTGCTTTATTAGTTTCCATCTTTAGTACTCTCCCGCTCCCATGGAAATATCAACGGGATAAATATTTACATCTTCAGATTTAAGAATTTCTATTAGATTTTCCCGATTCTTCGGACAATATGCAAACAAAGTTCCGCCAAAACCAGAACCATTTATTTTTGCACCTTTCGCCCCATTTTCCATGCATAACTTCACTAATCTATCTATTTTTGGTGTTGAAATACCAATATATTCTGATAGATACTTATGATGTTGATAAATTAAACTTCCAAAGGATTGTTTTTCGTTTTCTGATAATATTTTAGATTCAGACATTTTAAGAATGTGCAATGCTTTTATAGTCAGATCTCTATTCATAAGAGTTCCGACAATTTTCTTCCTCAGTTCTATTGATATATCGTCCAAGTAAGGACTAATTTTCTTTAACTGAGTATTGCGTATATTAAACTTGGGATAACAACCGTTTATTTTATTAATAGCTTCAATGGACTCAGATTTTGTGCGTTTTAAATCGTCAACGGTATCTTTCTTCTGCAGAGAATCAATCAGGATGTAGCTATCCTTGAAATTATTTTCATAATTCTTGATATTTTGGTGTTTAAATTCTGGAGCGGTTTCCATAAACATTAATCCGCCAATAGCAGAAGTAAAATGATCCATCATACCACCCGCTTCATTAAATTCCTTTACTTCTGCGAAATACCCCATCTTCGCTATTTCTGAACTTGAAAAAGACGCATTACCAATCTTACTCAAAAATAATATCCATGCAATCACCATCGCAGAACTACTAGATGCTCCCGCGTTAATCGGTATATCTCCATGAATTTTAATATTATACCCCAGAGATCCCCAATCAAGGGATTTTCTTTTTAGTATATTTAGACAAGACAAAAGATAATCTCTATTGTTTTCATAATTCAAATTCTCATCTGCATTAATCGACAATTGTCTGGTTTTATTAATATCGGGCATTTCTATCTTAAAGAAGGGCTCATCTATTTTAACACCTTCGATATAAATATAGCGATTAATCGCAGCAGAAATAATTGGAAGCCCTAAATAATCTTGATGTTCACCAAATAAACATATTCGTCCAGGCGCTCGAACTCTCATGATCTCCCCATAATCAGTCTAAAAATGAATAATTATTGCCCGTTCTCCATTACTGAGTTTATAACGCTCTCCTTTTCCTTGTTTATCAATGATCTTAAAAATCTTTTCTAAATCTTCTTTCGGAAGATTACTAAAGGGTTGTCTAGAGTCTCTTATATCTTGTAACATAATTGGCTCTGTATAAGCGTTTTCCCGAGCCCATTTAACAATTTCATCAGCCCAAGCTTCTAAAGATCTCCAATACACTCTAAGCATTTGCTTTTTTCGATCTAACCATTCTGCTACCTTTTTTTTTACTAAAAAATCGCTTATTTCCTTTATGGAGTCTGTTCTATTTCGGAATTCAGACCAAGGTTTCTCGCTTAAAAGCTTTTTTGAATATACAACATGTTTAGACGCTATTTTTGCATAATCAAATAGTACTTTATTCCAATCGTCTAACCATGACTCAAAGTCACGTTCATTTTTCTTTTTATTCGGCATGGTATACATAAAACCATATTGTGGATCTTTCAACCAATCATGTTCTTCACATAATTGATCAAAAATTGAAACAGTCACAGCCGCTTTTTTCTGCTCTAACTCAATCTCATTTTCTAATTTCTCTAATTCAACATCAATATCGCTCATTTCACCTTGTTTAGTTTTAGATAAAATGGTTTCTTTTCCTAATTGAGCAGTTATTTTATCAATTACACTATCTTGACCTTCTATCTCTTTAAGGTTGATTTCTTGTAACTCATTGGCAAACTGTTTTTCTAAATCGTCCAGTTCTTTATCAATTTCTCGGAGAAATGGTTCATCTTCTACTTTTTCACTCTTAGATGTCGTGGTTTTTTGTTTTTCCAACGTCATAACTTGTGATTTAGCATAAGTATTAGAGTTATCAGAACCAGGTGGAACCCAAACATCTTGATTTTGGGTTTTATATTGGTCTTCTGATTCTTTTTGCTTTTCTTGTTCCATCTTTGCAAGCTTTGCTTTAAGTGCCATCAATTTTTTTAATTTAGCTTCTCTCTCTTCCTTAGATAATCTCGATTTTTCTTCTTGTTCCTCATTTCGTTCCATTTCAGCCGTACTTATCACCATTAATAAGAATATATTTTAATTTAACCGCCGTATTCTTTAAGCCATTCTTCAAATTTATCAAGCTCTTCTTTTCCAACGGTAGGTTTAATCTTGTTCAAAGAAATAGTATAATCTTCAAGACTTACAGGGCGTACTTCTATATTGTCTCCCCTTTGTAATGATCCAGATTGATCTAAATCCCTAATAGGTCTCATAATTGCTTCTCGGCATAAAATTGCAATATCGGAACCAGAATAACCCTCAGTAAGCTCCGCTAGCTTATCATAATC
>WJKO01000683.1 GCA_014729055.1 Promethearchaeota archaeon
ATGCTTAAGCCAGTCAGGAAGAATGAAACCAGAATAGAATTCCAATGCACTCGAAATTAAAATTAATCTTGTAATTGGGAGAGTTACAAAATTTAAGGTAAGTGAAGAATCTAATATCGACCCTATAGAAAATGAAATAAAGGCTATAATCAACATTTTCCCTTGAAGCCTTATTTCTGGGTTTTCTGCTTTCAATGATGCTTTTCCAAATAGGACTCCAAAAATTAAGAAACTAAAAATAATGAGAATTAAATATAAAATTGTAAAGGATTTAAACCGGATATCTGTCATCAATTCCAATCTCCCAATAATTTCAGGAGCAAGAATTATAAAAAGTATATAGAAAACATCGAAAAGTAAACCAATAAGCATATATATTGCTAATATTGAAGACTGTTTGTCTTTCCACAATAGAGCAGTTATAGCTTTGAGATAAAAGGAAAAGAAAATGGGTAAGGGTGTAAGTGTGATAAATAAATACAGTTGTAATGATAATCCTTGTCCTGATATTGTTCCTAATATAAATGAAACACTTGAACCCCACCACGGGCTCGTTAATCCTATCCAAGTCAAGCCCATGAACAATAGAGTAGAACTCTTTATTCTTAGATACTTTGCTATTATTCTTAAGCCAACATACAAAGAGATAACTACAAATATTAAACTAAATATCCCGTTTACTATCTCGATTGTACCAAATGTCATTAGATCTCAGTTTTTAAGATATATTGCAATTATACTTCCTAATTTCTTATACCATTATTTAAATCTTTATGTACTAGATATAGCGACCAACGTTTAAATTTGGATCTAATATTAAAATCAAGTTAATATCCAATAATGAAATGCAATTGTGAAAAAGAAAGTTTTTTATAGACAAGTTGATTCAATTTTCAATAAAGATTATGAATGGAAGGTATACGCATGAAATTTGAAAAAACCAAGTTTGGATCAATAGTGATTTCGGGCAAAAAATATAAACATGATGTCTACCTCCACACTGACGGTTCAATTTCAAAAAGAGATAAATCTCATTCCGAAAGAATAAATGGGCATAGGGAACTCTCAAAATGGGAACTTGAAAAAATGTTAGCAAATAAACCGGAAGTATTTTTTGTTGGTATGGGACAATCAGGAGTTTTACCCATCAGTAATGATACAGAACAATGGCTTCAGTCAACAATCGAAGAAAATAGTATAACGTTAATAAGAAAAAAAACACCCAAGATTCTAAATGAAGTAAATAAAGTCTTAGAACAAGGGAAAAAAATATCGGGAATCTTTCATACGACTTGTTAATAGAGAAAATAAACTATGAAATGCTGAAAAAGTCAATTTAATCCTAAAAGCTCAATTTTTAAAATCAAATGAGAAATTAGAATTGATAAGTATAAGAATACTATTATTGCATTAAACAAGCAGTTCTAAAAATATTTATAAATAAAGTTTGATAAAGATTACTCAACTATTTAATATATTAATAAATAAACAAAGTCATTAAAATGAAAGTACTAATAGTTTATTATACAAAATATGGTAATACAGAAAAAGTAGCAAATTTAATCGCAGAAGGAATAACTTCCGTTGATGAGCACGAAGTAACTGTCAAAAATGTCAAAAAAATACAGCTTAAAAAAGAAGATTCTTATGACTTACTTCTAATTGGATCGCCAAACCATTTTGGACGACATGTAGGATCGATAAAAAAATTCATCAATAAACTTCCAAAATCTCAGTTAAGAGTAAATGCTTATGCTGTATTTGATACTTACATTACTGCTGATTTTGAAAAAGCAGTTAAAAAGATGGAAGAACAAATTAGTGAAGTACTACCAGAATTAACAAAAGCAAATCCGGGTCTATCAATAAAAGTCGAAGGTACAGGTACTTCAAAAGGTCCTATAGTAAAGGAAGATCTTCCAAAATGCCAAAAATTCGGAATTAAATTAGTACAAGGATAAAATCCATAAATTATCAGCTTAATAATTTTAATAGTATATAAAAAGGGCGATATTAGAAATATGAGCAAAGATAAATTGAATGAAAATAAGGTTTTAATTGCTTATAGCAGTCGTGCTGGATGTACTGAAGAGGTAGCTTTAAAAATTAAAGAAAAACTCGATACTTCTTCATTTGAAATCAAAATTTTTAATGTTAGCGATAAAGATCAATTTAAATCACTGAATAAACAAGATATAAATCAATACTCTAGCATTTTATTAGGATCAAGTATAATTAAAGGGAAATTTCACAAAAACCTAAATAAATTCTTAAAAAAACTTGATTCTTCATCAATAAAGGATAAAAAGCTAGGATTTTTTATATGTTGCATGAAAGCGTGCAATCCGGAGAAAATAGATGAAGCAAAGAATGAGTATATCATACCGAATTTAGAGGATTATAACCTAGACTTTTCAATAGTTGACGCTTTTGGTGGTAAGTTGGATTTCTCTCCTACTTCTTCCATGAATAGCATGATACAGAAAATTTTAAAAAAAATTATGTTAAAAGATAATCTTGATTTGAAAGAAATTGAATCTAAAGTCTATGATTTTCGAGATTGGCAACAAATCGATAATTTTACTTCATCTTGGTTGAATATCATAAGCAATATGTAGAATCAATTTAATTATAAACATAAGGTCACATATTTAAGTTATCTGACCTTTCTTTCCTATTTATTAACAATCTAAATTGAAACCAATAAAATTTCGTAATTTTTTTCTATTTTCTTAAGTTACAATTGAATCACAAACCTCCTCATCATTGCTAGTATTAGGTAAAAATTAAAGAATATTGAATAGATATTAAGATTCGTTTAAATAATGAGCTATTCATTTGTAATTATTCTTTAAACATACATAATCTCTTTGATAGCTTCTTTGCTAAATTACCTTTTTCTTATCGGTGAGCAACTTAATATTAATAGATC
>WJKO01000007.1 GCA_014729055.1 Promethearchaeota archaeon
TGATTGGCGTATTCTTTCCGTACAGACATATTTGCTAAGGATATTTTAATAAAATCAACACCCGATAACTTTGGGTTATCTAACATCCGAAAATCATATAATTCACGCATTAAATCAGTATTCTCTTTATATAGATTTAAGGCATTATGTATATCTTCATCACGTATTTCAATATTATATGTGGTATTAAGTGTGTTTCTAAACGCATCAAGTTCATCCCTAGTCCATTGCCAAGCATCTTTTGAATATCTATGTGGTAATGATAAAAAGAATACTTTCATATCGCCGTTTTTTGCTTTTTCTACCTTTTTTTTGAAAATACCATACATTCTTCTAATATGATCGCATGTATTTGCAACCAGTAGTCCATCTAAAAAGTCATAGACGTGATTTAATGCGAGATTAAGCGTTGAACGGACAAATGTGCAGTTAAAACGTGAAAGAATTGCGTCAGACATGAGATAGTCTTTGTTTGTGGTCCCTCTGATCCTAAAGGGAAGGAAACCCGCGGCATGGATTAATTCTTCAGGAAGATTGGAACAATAATAACCGATTACCCCCTTTCCGCCCTTTTTCAACCAATCTTTTATATATGGATTATCAATTGTCTGGGCATAATCCAGAAATTCTGTCTGTAATTGAGAATTTAATTCCACTTACTTCCCTCCATCCGCTTCTGTTTGCAGTTTTTTTTCTTGATCTTTTTGGTGTTCTTGGTGATCTCTTCTTTTTTCCTCATCATACATTTGATGTTGCCCTGTCATTAGACACCTCAATATTTTAAGTGCAACGCCCAAATTACCTTTGACTTTTACTTTGCCTCTCAAGACGTACTTTAAAATCAACTTAGTCAAGCCAAATATAGTGCCCGGAGTCCTTATAACGTCAATAATCACTGGTACAACTTCTTCTGATGCTACATCTATAATAACATAGGATGCGGGATCATCGGGCTTGCCGATAGATGGATGTAGAAGAAAATCAGATACTTTAATCGTTGCATACTTATTCCCCCAAGCAGGAAACCCGAGAGCGAGCTCTTTACCCTCTATTGATTCTAATTTTTCTCTATTGGATTTTATCCCAAATATATTCGTTAATAATTGAAACAATCTCGCTAAATTAGATACACGAGCACCATTTCTAATATCTTCAATATCATAGTCCATATATACTACCTCATAACTTCTATTTAGTTTTCATATCTATTTCTATTTTATATTCAAATAATTTTGAAACTTGTAATGTATTTTATAAAAGGGTTTTTTTAAACTCCCTAACGCGTTTTTTTATTGTTTCTATCGATGTGAGTCGTTTATCTCCAATATCCAATTCAATTGTGAGTAAAGGAATTCCCAATTCGTCCTTTAATACTTCTTTTAATATCTGAATAACCGAAACGGATTGTTTACAACCTATGTGAGCAGTAAATACTGCACAGTCGACATTAAATTTTTTAGCAAGGAATAGAGTATCGTCCAAGAATACATCTGCAAAGGATTCTGATTGGCGAACCATCGGATATTCCATCGACTGTTTTGCTAAACCTTCAAACATCTCATCAACCGTGGCGTTTTCTTTAATAGGTTCAAAGAAAAAATGATTAAACATATCACACACTAGTGACATATTTAATTCTCTATCCATCCATTCACAGAACTCAATAGAGAAGAAGATACTCATATAAGGCCAATAAGAACGTATTTCTTCTTCCATTCCAGGTGCCTTAACACCTTTTTTCACACGATCACGGGCTAATTCAGCTACTTCCTTATAGAATGTTTCTTTCTGGGGTCTTCCTGCGAAAAAGTTTTGCACACAAGCCCCCATTGGGTTGATCATTGATTCTAATGGACATGGTGTAGCTGCCCTTAGATTATTTATTTCTTCTTGATATTTAATCGAATTAGAACTATAACTAACTGCTTTCCGAAGTTTATCATAATCTGGTTCTTGGTGGAGAATTTTAGCTAAATCATCCACCATCTTTCTTAATTCTTGAGCATAATATTTGTATCCTCTTTCATTATGTCGATATGGCATATCCGCGGCTATCACAGGAATATTTCTTGCCTCACTAAAGAATTGATACATACCAATTGTATTATCGCAAGGTGCAGTCGGAATAGCTATTGCATCTACGTCAAAATAATCCGGTTTTAACGTCATACCAACGACTCCTTTTTGACTTGTGCATGCATGATAAGGAATACCAAAATTCGAAGCAGCATCATAAAAATCTTCAGATCCATTAGTTAAAACTGCCGAAGATAAGTATGATAGCGTCTCAAAACATATAGGAACAGCGTCAAAACAATAAAATAATTCTGCGGGAAATGCAAAATGAGTTCCGATGATTGGAGCACCATTGTTTATTGCATCTATATCTTCTTTCAATATCGAATTTAATCCTCTGAAATAAGAACGCAACACTTGCAATTCTTGTTTTGCAATTGCACCTTCTACTAGTTCAAGCATTGTTGTTCCACATTCATGCAGTAATACCAAAGGTTTAATATTGCGTCTCAGTTTCATTTCCTCCTCTCTATTTTTTCGATGAATGCTTCAACTCGCGTTCTCAGTCGCCCTATGTCTCCCAAAAAATATTCTCTATCTATATTTAGCACGGGAACATCTAATTGTTCTTTCAATTCATGTTGTAAAAAACTGTTCTCGATTCCATGTAAGTCACAAAATTCTATACGCTGTAATACGACACCATCTACTTTATGTTTTCTTACTAGTTCTTCTATTTGTTTTAATCTTTCTTTATGAAAGTTCATCATCCTGGGACACAAAACCCGTCCATAAGTAGCACCAACAAGCTCTTTTATTGGATCTGAAGATTTTTCATATCCCTCCGGTTTCCATACCATTTTCTCCAAAAAAGAACGAGACTGACTGCATATTGCATCTGCTATCACGATACTATTAGCATGCTCTAGGATGCTTATAAACGCAGGATTATCGATGCTACTACCTATGACCATTAATCTTGCTCTATATTCATTGTCTTTTAACTCTTTCCTTGACTTTAAATAGGATAAAACCTTTTTTAATTCTTTATTCGCATAGTCTTTTCTTATGGAACTATTAACTAAACAAATCTTACTAAATTCTGTACCAGTTAAAGGTGGACGTCGATTTGCCCTCAATGATCCTATCTCATTCATCAATTTTCTATTTTCATTATATAATATAACCGCATTCTTCGTATCATCATCGGAAATCTTAAGATTATACGATTTCATAAGAGATTCTCTAAAAAGATATATTTCATCTTTTACCCAATTCCATCCTTCATTGGAAAACAAGTGAGGAAGTGAAATAAAGAATAAAGGTGTTTTAAAGTCTTTTTGATAGTTCAGCACATCATAAATACGGCGGACATGGTCACATGTATTAGCAATCAACAATCCATCTAAGAATTCATACTTTTGGTTTAATATGAGGTTTAATGTAGATCTAACGTATGTACAATTAAACCGAGATAATATCGCGTCGCTCTTGATAAAGTCTACATTTTCAACCCCTTTAATTCTATAAGGTAACATCCCCGCGGCATGGATTATTTCTTCAGGTAGATAAGAACAATAATATCCTATTACTTTTTTCCCATTATTCTTCCAATCAGTTAAAAATGTGTTATTGTCAACTTTATACATTGAAAGAAAACGATTGAAATCTCCCTTATCCATATTTAAATATCCCCTATAGGCTTCATAGGCTTCCAATTAATCTCTTCTTTATACATATCGTGTTTTCCGATCATAATTGTTTTTAAGACAATAATTGCGGTCTTCAACGAGCCATTCAATTTTATTTTTCCAGTAAGTAAGTATTTAAAAATTAACTTAATAAGACCAAATAGAGTTGCTTTAGTTCTAATTACGTCATTAATAACAGGAACTATGTTATGGGATTCAAGGTTAAACGTAATCATAGCTGAATAATTAGCGGATTTACCAATCTCAGGATGTAAATGGCGATTTGAAATTACGAGTCTAGCATATCGATCCCCCAATTTTGGAAAATAAGCAAGAATTTCTTGTCCCTCGATTTTATCAAGATTATTCATATTCTTCTTTATACCATATGTATCCGTTAATATTTGAAATAATCTTGCGAGATGAGATACTTTAATTTCATGTCTAAAATCCTCATAATTATCTTTGTTGTTTTTTTTCTGAATGTCCTTGTCAATCTCTAAATCCACTTTTTCACATCTTCCGTTGTTTATAATTCGTTTGCGAATCATTTAAAGATATATATCCAAAAATCTTGTTTTTACATCTTTAAGAATTAAAAAACTGCTTTTTAAAGCACTCATATAGCCTTTATATTTGTAATAAAACATTTAAGAGTCAATTTTTACTTTGATATTAGAATAAAGAATTTCCGCGGCACTTTAGATAATTAAGATTGGGTCTCAATATTGCCGACATAATCATACTAAGGATTAATACTATATGTCTGATAATATAACTAATAAAATGGTTGATAATATATTTTATTTGGATACATTTAGGGAGATTTCAACGCTTATAGAGTTTAATAAAGAAAATCCTTGGGAAACAACAATAGAGCATAATTCATTTGTTATTAAGGATACAATCGGATCTGAACTGGAAATATTCTTAGATACTATACTAAAGCAACGAGGTTTTAGCAAGTTAACTCTCAATTTGACGGAAGAAAGACGTTCGAATGACAAGGAAGAATTAATTGAATCAAAATTTTTGTCGAAAATTTCCAATTACCTTCAAGTCAAGCAGAATGAATCAGAGACTGAAAGCCATGAGGATGAACAGAAACAAGACGAACAGAATGATAGTGAGATAGAGCATCAAAAGGAGGAGGGCATTGACACAACCAATCAAGAAGAACTGGGAAACGAAAATGTAGTTGATATTATCAACGGAACCGAGAAAGCTATCATTTTAGAGATTCAAGGTTTAACGGATGAAATCCAAATAAAATGGTTACAAGAAATCCTATGGAAATTCTCAGAAATTATAAAAATAATGCGAGAACAGCATAAGCCCGTCATTCCCATTATGTTGGTTATATTTAGCGAAATCTCAGCAATACCACGCAATATCTTAGATAATATTGATTTAATACTTAATATTCCATATCCTGATAATATTGAACGATTGAATCTCTTAGAAGGAGAATTTAATAAACTTGGGGTTCATACCGTGGATATTTCCAAGTTATCAGAATTAACTTCTGGTTGGAATATTCAAGGTCTTAAAAAGCTTGTAAAAGCCGGTTATTTGAAGTGGAAAATGATAAACTTTCGAGAATTAAGGGATATTAAAGAAAAAGAAGTAAAGAAAGAGAATAAAGATGAAACTGAAGAAACTACTCCAACTAAAATAAAAACTGATGAAAACCAAAAAGAGAACGAAGATGAAACTGAAAAAGAAAATAAGACTGAGGAAGATGAAGAAAAAGATGAAACAAAATCTCAAGCTGAAAGTAATGCTAAAGATAACCAGAATAGCACCAAAGAAAATATAGAAAAAGTAAAGGATGAAGAAGATCTCAAAATCGATCTCGGATATATTGTCCCTTTCACGATAGATATCTTTGAGGATCTAATAGAGAATGGCGATATTCGCCCTATGAAGATGTATCCGGATAAACATGGTATTAAAAGATTTAAGCATAGTCTAAATTTGACCAATGCTATTAGCCAAGAACAACACATAGGTATGAATTTTAAAAATTCACTAGGAACAAAAAAACAAAAGCAAAGTCCCAGTTATGCGAATAAGTCAGAAGAATTTAGTTCTATTAGTGAAAATGACCAATATATTAATTTATTACGTGGAACTAATATAACTGAGATAAATTCATTCAATACGGCACAATTATATCAGTTTGCAGCAGCAAACAATTTTGAAGAATTAATGAATGTACTTGAAAAATTAGACCAAGGGCGAAAATTGGATGATTTGGACAGAAAGATATTGGCGGATTATGCATTTGTTCTGAAAGATAAAACAAAAACGGCTCTGTCTAAATTAACTAATGCAAAAAATAGAATTGATAGAATCAAAAAAATATCAGAATTCAACGAAGAAGAAGAATAACCAAAAACCGAAAAAAGGTATTATGAGTTAGAATGAATGAAAACACAATAGTAGAAAAGGTTATCTTGAAAAACTTCAATTCTTTTCAAAATGATGAAGTACCACTCAAGAAAGGATTTACTGTCGTAACAGGACCAAATGGCGCAGGTAAAAGTACCGTATTTCAAGGGATTAAATTCGCCTTAGGATCCAATGAAAGGGATGGAAGGAATACGAAATGGTCTGATTTCATCCGGATAGGGGAAAAATACGGCAGTGTCGAATTACACTTAAGAAAAGATGAAAAATTATACAAGATACGCAGAATTATACAGGACGATGCAGCACCTTATTTCCAAATAAAACTTCCTGATGATAAAAAATTTCATAACACTACCGCTCAAAAGGTAAAAGACGTTGTAAAATTATTGGAATATAATCCAAACAACGTATTCGCATTTGTTTCACAAGGGAATGTAACAGATATAAAAAATATGGAAGAAAAAGAGGTATGTCAATTTATTGAGTTAGGATTAGGGTTAACAGATTTACGAGAACAAATTTTTGAACGGAAGAATGAGATTTCTACTCTAAGTAAAGAAATAAAGAGTTTAAATGCTATAAAAGACAGCGCATCTTATGATTTAGAGTTACTTCGACCCAAATTAAAGAAATTAGAGGAAAAGAAAAAATTAGAAAAGAAGAAAGAAAAGCTTGAAAAGGAAAAAACATGGCTCAATCGCGAACATTTGAAACGGGAAATTACAGAATTAAAA
>WJKO01000684.1 GCA_014729055.1 Promethearchaeota archaeon
CCCGTAAATATAACGGCTGCAAGCATGATCTTTGATTTAGAAACCCTTGATGGATGGATTTGTTTTAATAATCCTTGTGAGAATGATTATATTCACTACAAGTTATTCAAGTGATTTGTTGATTTCGTCAATTGCTTTTTTTAATTGGATTCCTTTCTCCGTCAAATTGATAATTCTATTGTGTTTTTCGTCTAGTGAATATGAGATGAAATTATTCTTGAGTAGGTCATCTTTACTTCGGTAAAACTCATTCATATACATATTAGGGGTTTTTGCGAATTTTTCAAAGAATTTTGATTCTTTTATGCAATGACTCTCGATTTTACCAAGTAAATCTAGAGTTTCCTCGAATCCTTTTTTACGATATGCTTTAAAAAATTCAGATTTATTTTTTTTAGTAGTCATTTTCATACATTTTTCTTTTATTATTTAATGGCAAATAAGCTCTACAATTAATCTCTAATAAAATTTGCTTAAAATTTCGAATCTCTTTACATTAATGTAGGGATATGATACAATAATTCTACAATAAATTATCAACATTTATCAACATAAATTATCAACATTAATCTGTACTTTATGTTCTCATCCAAGTTTTAGTTATGTAGGGGAAAAAAAATGAAACGAAAAAATATGTTTAATTTGCTACTCTTAGGTCTCTTGATAATCAATTTGTCTGCAGTTTCGGTACAAAATTTATAAAAATGAAAAGAACGAGTGGGTGGGCTTTTTCCCCGGATTAGTTGAATATATGGCTGAAGAAGAAAATTGGAATATCGAGTGGATTGAGGGATCTTGGACTGAATGCCTTGATCAGCTTGAAGCGGGTGAAATTGACATGATGGTTGATGTTGCATATTCAAAAACGCGAGATGATTTATACGACTTTAATAATATATCGGTATTCACAAATTGGGGAATAATATATGCAGACAATCCTGGAAAATTACTGACATTCGAGGATCTCGAAGGAAAAACCATTGCAGTCATGACGGACAGTATCCACACCGATGGGGACTTTGGTATTAAAAATCTAACATCTGTATTTGGAATTAGCTGTTCTCTCATTGAAGTAGATAATTATACGGCTGTTTTCGAAAAAGTCCAGAGCGGTGAAGCTGACGGGGGTGTTGTTAATAGGCTATTCGGAAATTTAAATGGTAAGGATTATGGCCTTATTAAAACATCTCTAATATTTAATCCCGTCGATCTGATGTTTGCATTCCCTCCAAGCGCCCCCTTAAATACCCAATTAATAGAACGTATTGATTATCATCTGCAAGTATTACAAGATGACCCTGAATCTTCCTATTATCAATTATTAAATCAATATTTCCTCGACGTTAACATCGTGGAAAGAATACCCGAATGGATTATTTACATAATTATAGCAATATCAATGACAGTTTTAGTCTCTGTTGTAATGAGCATTAAACTAAACAAAACGGTGGAGGAGAAAACACAAGAAATCAAAGAGAAGAATATTACTCTCCAAAATGATCTCGAATTGAGGAAAAAAATTGAAAAATCACTCAAGGAAACTGAATATAATCTCGAATTGCTAAATGAGATTCTACTTGAAACAATACCAAATATGGTTATATTTATTCACGAAGATGGAGAAATCTCTCTTGTTAACGAGAATTTTAAAGAAATATATTCTATAATTTATGGATTTGATCTTGATAACAAAATGAATATTTCAAAGTTACCTGATAATAACTTGACAGAAGCAATCAAGTCTTCGTTATTAGAATTTAAACAAAATAATGTCGAAATAGAACACAGAGAAATGTCAAAAACAATCAATCTTGAGAACGATACGTATTATGAATTATTCACGTCAAAAATAATTTTAAAGTCAAAGGAATATAAGATGGGAGTTCTATTTGTTTTTAACAATATTACTCCTTTCATTGAGCTTGAAAACCTTAGACGACAGTTCATATCCACTGTTTCGCATGAGCTTCGCACACCAATAACATCCATTAACCTTTCTATTAACAATCTCTTAAAATATCGAGATAAATTGGATAGAGAGAAGAAAGACAAAATTTTTGAAATGATGAAAAAAAGTGGTAAAGTTCTATCTGAAATGATTGAGGACTTATTAATAGCATCTCGTATCGAAAATAAGAAAATAACATTGGAAACCAGTGAATTTTTTATAAAGGACGCTATAGAAGAGGTAGTACTACAATTATCACCGGGAACTAAATCAAAAAACATTACCATTAAAAAAGAAATTAATAAGAATGCAGAGATCAAAGCAGACTATAAACGAATTTGTCAGATTATTCGAATATTGCTTGACAATGCGATTAAATACTCGCCAGACAATACAAAAATAAGGATTAAAACGTCTGCTGAATATAATGAATTTTATGATAAAAATAAAGAAAACGGAATATTAATTAGCGTGATGGATGAAGGAATAGGTATACCAGAAAAAGATCTTTCCAATATATTTAGTAAATTTCATCGAGGAAGTAATGTAAAGAATATCAGTGGCACTGGACTTGGATTAAATATAGCAAAATCACTAACAAAATTGCATGGTGGCGAAATTAAAGTGGAAAGTACGATAGGGGTAGGAACAAAGTTCCACATTTTTTTACCAATTTCCAAAGAAAAGGAAAAGACTACTATTAAGCGGGAAGAAGATTTTCAGGAGAAAAAAGATGACTGATAAGATTCTTTTAGTCGACGATAATGAAAGCATATTATTCAACACGAAAGTAATGTTGGAAATGAATGGGTATGAAGTTATCATCGCCGAAGATGGAAAAAAAGCCCTTAAAGCATTAGAAAAAATGCTTGATCCCCCCGCAATCATTATCAGTGATATAATGATGCCGGAGATGGGTGGTTATACGTTTTATAAGGAAGTATCCAAACATAAAGAGTGGTGTTTGATACCATTTATATTCCTAACGGCAAAATCAAGTGAGGATGATATACGATTTGGCAAAAAGCTTGGAGTTGATGATTATATTACTAAACCATTTGAAGAGGAGGATTTGATTGCCGTAATTCATGGTAAAATTTCGAAAAATAAACTCAAGTTAAAATATAAGGAAAAATATGAGAATAAACTTAAAACGATGCAAAAATACATAAAAGAAGAAACTTCGGAAGCATTTAATGAATTATATATATTTATGGTTGAATGGGATGAAGTAATGGGACCAAAGCTTACTCGTTGTTATCCAGATTGTGATAAATCTCTGATTGATTTAGCTCAGATTGGCTGCCAACTTTTTGACGTGTCGAGTGCCTTATATGGCCGGGAATATTTTATATCCCCCGAAGGAACACTAATTAATCTAAGAAATATTAAGAGAGACGCATTTATTTATTTCAATGTTGTAAAGGATAAACGAGTTAGAGGCGGAAATCGACTTTATATGTTAGTTGCCATTACAC
>WJKO01000685.1 GCA_014729055.1 Promethearchaeota archaeon
GATGTAAAGAATGTACCTAGTTCCACTGGAAGGGCTGATGTAGTCGTAAGATTTATCAAAGATGCGTTAATCGAACCATCAAGCATTAATGATAAAATTGGAGTTATCTTAAATCTCAATCAATCCTTTTTGAAAGAACTCTCAGATGAAATAAATACAAATTCTCATACCGAAAAAAAACTAAGCAACCTCTGTGTTTTAATGAGCAGTAAATCCCCCTACTTCCAGAAAATTCGAGATTTCAGAGAAAATAATATCTATTCCGAACATGAAATCTTGCTTGCCCTTTATAACTCATTTACAAATATTTTTAACGATGAGTATGATGAGTCTCTTTTTTATCGTTTTGACTCAATTTCAATTGAAAAAATGATTGATCTTTTGATAAAAAATAATGTAGGTATATTTTTATTGATTGAAAATGCCACGATTGATATTCTAAACGAGAAAGAAAGAATCGAAAACAATGTAAGAAAAAAAGCATTTATCATAGGAGATCAAACAGGAATAAAAAGTTCATTGAAAAGGTCTTTTGATAAACTACAACAGATCTCTGTCGGTAAAGTCTCACAATTGTCTTCAAGTACCGTGTCTCTTGTTAAATATTTACTAAAATCGTGGACATGATTGCTTAAATCTTTGCTAAAATGGATATCTAAATAATTAAATTTTGTTGCGTATTTTAAAAATCATGGTTCTCAATAATTTTAGACATGTAATAAAAAAATATATTGACAAACCTATTGATTGGTTTATCGCACACAACGTATCTCCTAATACTTTAAGTTTTATTGGATTCTCTATTTCGGTTTTGGCAGCTATAGGTTATGCTTTACCAGAAATATTCATTTATCGTTGGTATTTAGCATGGGTTCCCGTTATACTTTTTTTCATATCCGGCTTTTTTGATGTATTAGATGGAGGTGTTGCTCGAAAATCGGGACAGACGTCGAAATTTGGGGGATTTTTAGATTCAACACTCGATAGGTTAGGTGATGGAGTGGTGATCTTTGGGCTTACGTACGGTGGTATGTTCTGGAGATGGGATGAAAATATTAACAATACGTTGGGGTTCATTATATTTGGAATAATGGTGTTAATAAGTTACACAAGATCAAGAGCTGAAAATGAAGGCGTTTTTATGCAAGGAATAGGAATTATGGAACGTGCAGAACGAATGTTTATCATAATGGGTGCATATATAATCGAATCGAGTCTTAAAACCTCTGAACTTTTCAAATTTAATTTATATCCAGATGGAACATACCATTATCGATTCTTTCCTGTATTTTCACTCGTATTTCTTGCATTATGTATTCAGACGCTAGTTGCTCGAGTATTACATACATATAGATGGCTCTCAGGCAAATGTTCAGATAAATATTTGGAAAAATATGATCTTATTGAGAAATATGAGGCGTATAAGAAAACAACAAGAGAACAAAATTCAAAAGAGAAAAACCAAAAATCTTCTAAAATTAAAAAATGAAATAAGATAAATTTAGGTGCAAATCTAAGTTAAACTTACATAAATTTTTAATTCCAGCAATACTTTACTTAATTCGATAAACGTTAGGTGGAAATTTTTAGTGCCAAAAAAAAGAAAAAATAGTGGAAAAAACAAATCTGGCAAAGATGGATTTGTGCAATGCGCAAAATGTGGTCGAGCAGTTCCTCGAAGTAAAGCAAAAAGAATAACTAAGAGAGTTAGGATTGCTGAACCACAAATTGAGAGAGAATTACGACAAGCAGGGGCAATTCTTCCAAGAGCTACTCGATCTATGTGGTATTGTGTTTCTTGCGCAGTGCATGGTCATGTCGTTAATATTAGGTCAGACAGTAATAGAAAGAACAAGGATAGATTAAGATAATTACCTTTTCTTAAAGATACTCTTATTTTTTTATAAAAAAATTATGTTTGGTGGCTACTTTGAATATTACGGCTACGAACAACCGCATAGAACTTAAAGTCAAGAATTCTTCAGAATCATACGTCATAAATCCGACGAAGATAATCTGTTTGGGATTGAATTACGCATCACATGTCAAAGAGCACGATATAGAACATGCAACTAATAAATATAAAGAACCACCAAAAAAGCCGATACTTTTTTTAAAAACACCCAATTGTCTTATAGGTCCTCATGAAAATATAGTGTATCCTAATATATTAAAGGAAATAGAATTTCCAAGAATGGATTATGAGGGCGAATTAGCAGTCATTATGAAAAAAAGGGCGAAAAACGTAAAAAAAGAAAAAGCATTTGATTATATATTGGGTTATACATGTTTTAATGATGTTACAGCGAGAGATATGCAACGACATGACATTAGTAGCAAAAAACCATGGTTTAGATCCAAAAGTCTAGATACATTTGGACCCATAGGACCACTAATCGTTAAGACAGAAGATATTAAAGATCCAAACAATTTGAAGATTGAAACGATCTTGAATGATGAAGTTGTGCAGTCAGCAAATACAAAAGATATGGTCTTTAAAGTTGATTTCCTTATAGAATATATTTCGAATTTTTTTACGTTAAAACCAGGAGATATAATTGTGACAGGAACGCCCAGCGGTATTGGTCCACTGCAACCAAAGGACAAGATAGAAGTGAGAATTGAACGCATAGGTACTCTTAAAAACCAAGTAATTGAAGAAATAAAAGATTCCAGAAATTAATCATCAATAAACGAAAATTGGGAAATTCTCAGTTTTTTAATTCTATTTAAAAGTTCCTTCTTCTTGTCGTCAAACAAGTAGTTGGCAATATTCTTATCGTAATATTTTATATAATTCTCTCCCGATATTTCATACAATATTTCAGGAAGATCTAAGCTTTTATCCATTGTAGTGCCCCTTATTTTTAAGATTTATCCCATATTCCCTACCAATTCTTCACTATCAGAAAATCCGATTAAATATATTTAAAAGTTTTCCCTAAATAACTTAAGCTTCAAAGAAAAGCTGGAATAATTGTTAGAAAGTTCACAATCCTTCATCATATATCAAATTGCTTCATCTTGATTTTATTTCTGGTTTTTAAGAAAATAAAAAGTATTTTAGTTTTCTCACATTGTTTCAATTATGTTTAAAAATCTCAAGAGATTGAAAGAGAAATACAATGAGAACGTCTTTAAACGCGACAACGAGGACTACTACTTAAACGTTCAGCCAATTCAGCGGGGGGGAGTCTTGACTAAGGAAGCACAGAAAGCACTGATTGAATATGGAGATGGGTATTCTTTATGTGATAATTGTCTTAAAGGAGATATAAAATTAATTCAAAATCCTCCCGTTGACGAGTTCGTTGTAGATCTATCGAAATTTCTTGGTGTTGATGATTTATTATTTACCGAGTCATGTCGAAGAGCAAAACAGATAGCAATGGCAATAGCAAAAGAAAAGTTTCCAGATCGGAAGATCCTTATAGTCGATGCAAATGCACATTATTCTACATTTTTAGCTGCTGAATGGAATGGATTAGAAATCCGTGAAGTTCCAAGGACTTCATACCCAGAATACAAAGTAAAATTAGCAGAATATTCCACCGTAATAGAAAATGTTGAGAAAGAAACCGGTCAACTTCCATTAGCAGCATTATTAACACACGTAGATTATGCGTACGGTAATTATAATGATGCTTCGAGAGTTGGCAAAATCTGTAAAGAAAAGAATGTCCCTTTTATCTTAAACGGTGCATATACTGTCGGAATTTTAAACGTCAATGCTAAAAAGGTCGGGGCGGACTTTATAACAGCTTCAGCACATAAATCTATGGCATCATCTGGACCTATGGGAATTCTCGGCTTTACGAAAAAATATCAAGATATTGCAACCAAGCATTCATCTCTAAAAGGAAATTTGACTGATAAAACGTTTGGAAATAAGCTCTGTTATACTTTGGGA
>WJKO01000686.1 GCA_014729055.1 Promethearchaeota archaeon
AAAGAGTATCAGCTCACCTATCGCGATGATATCGTCGAGAATTCCGTAAAGATGCAAAAACTGAAAAAAGAGCGGAAACAAAAACTCATCGATAAGCCCGATTTTGAGGAGAAAAAATACCATCTAAAAAAGAGAATTCGTAAGGCAGAAGCGGCTATAAAGACCATTAAGCCCTTACTTAAAGAAATCGTATAACCTTTGGTATGGAAGGAGGAAAATTTAAATGTGTATGCTATGCGGAAATACTCAAATTGAATTTACATGCCCCAAATGCGGGAATGCATTTTGCGAGGACCATGTTATCAATACAGAGGAATTTATATGCAAAAAGCATAACATACAATATTCACCGAAAATCGCACGAGTATTCAATTATAAATGTGCCCTTATTACGCATGTTCAGTGTCCGAAATGCGGAACCAAAGACCAACTTATCTTGGATTATACCAAAGGCGGAGATTTTTTCATCAAATGTCTGGATCCTTCATGCAGCTATTCCAGCTTAACCCATTCCCCTTTATGGCATTCCAAAAAAATCAGCAATATAGGAGAGATCATACATTCTTTCGACAGAGATGCAAAGTGTTGTAACCGATCTCTAACAAACAAAAAAGGAAAGCATATCTGCCCCCATTGCATGGCATCATATTTGAGATCTCATGAATATACCAGCTTTGAATCGATTCAGTCCATTTTTGATATTCCCGCCGAAAAGGTAAAGAGCGTCCTTACATATTTGGGTCAAATTGATTTAATACACGGCACGGTGCGCGGCGGTCGATTCGAACGGCAACAGATTCCCGAGGAGTTTTATCAAAGTGCTATCACCGAAATTAAAAATAAAGGGTTTATCTGTCTTATTGATTTTATAGAAAATTGGAAGAAAGGGCAAAACGCCAGACGACTTCCCGACAAATTGAAACTTAAAAGTATTGTACAGAATATTAAAGAACATTTGACCGCAGAGAAATATTACGTGTATGCAGGATGTGACACTACTTGTTTGTATTTGGAAGATTTCGCCAGAAAAAAAATAGTCAACATTCTGAAATCCGAAAGATATGTGGATCATTCAATTGCTGACCTTGGAGAGATGTTACATTTATTTGAAATTGATGTCCTCACGATTATTAACAAATACAACCGCGATCATTTTTTTATTTTAATTACTGATCCCGAATCTTCTCAAGTGTTTGCTTTGTTACGACATGAATTTGAAACGATGCTGACAAATTTATGCAAACAATCGGATTACTTGGACTTTATGAAATTATGTAAAACAATGTCGGTCGCACCCCAAGAATTAAAATTAATATTTTATAAATTAATCCAAGCAGATAAGATCCGCGGCAAATTTGAACAAGATGTATTCATCCCCGAACCAAGAGAAGGTCAACAAAGGCAAAAAGGTAAATTTCATCCCAAGGACGATTTGTCTGTAGGAAAAGACCGATTGTCCCTTGGAAAAGACGATTCGTCTTTTGACAAGTCACTCCATATTAAACGGAGTTTTGACCATGTTGGGGGACAAATACGGTTAAAAATTGCATTAAACAATATATCCCTTATCACCTTGCATGATATTCAAACTTACGTCGACGTGCCAGATCAGATGGCGATCCATACAGGCGAACAAGTGCAAAAAATATCAGCACTAAAACCGTCAAATTCCCTGGGTGTCGAATATTATTTAGAACCCCAACAATGCGGATCATTCACAATTGAGGGCACCGTTATCTTTAAAGATCCCTATAATAACACTCATGTTGTAAATATGGAACCATTACTCATCCCGATCAAATGCCCGCTTATGAAAAAGTCCGATATAATGGAGCTTGACGATCTCTACAGAGAAAGCGAACAAATGCAGTCAAATTCGCGAATCTTTTATACCGAACAGTACAATGTGGTAAGCTTTCAAGTAGCCATCAAAACAGTGCAGAAGTTTGATGTGCGAACGATTATAGAACAAGAAGACGATAACGACCGCGAAGTCGCATGGTTTTACACAAGAGACAAGATAGACCGCGCACTAATTATCATACGATGTAAGCGGGAATTCGACCGTATCACATTCACCGTATATTGCAGAGATCCGGTAAAAATCACGGGGTTCTTAAGCAAGATTGCAGAATTATTTTCATTAGAATCGGCGAGTCTTCAAGCATTAAACTCCCTCAAAAAGCAACAGATGCTTGATATTCTCACCATTACCGAAAAATTGGTGACCGCCTCGGACGCATGTGCGTTAAATTATACCATCGAGTCCATCCTAAATCCCTTGCAAGACGCCTTTCACCGTTTAAAGCGCTTGTTTCATATATCAGATGAGAGTCAGTATTCGATCTTGCAAAAATGGATCCGTAACCTTAAACAATATTCCCCATCGAAGAAAATCGGTATGATAGGTGAAACTATGCCAGCTCAAATTATGGCAGATATAGAATATATTCAAAATACAATTCGACGAGATTTACTAAATCTTGTATAAATTACGTAATAAAGCATACCCAATCAAATTTACATAAAATAACTTAACATGGAAAAAAAGAGGAAAAAAAAATGACATGGTTAGAATTTATCAGATATACCTTCAGTTCTCTTATATCGGACCTTGGGCTGCCAATCATTTTGCAGTTGCCGACATTGATTATTGTAAACGTGCTCTTATATGCGGCACTTTTATACCTTATGACCTATCTTTTTAAATCTGAAGAGCGAAAGGTAGGACAGGTGCTAATTACCGCCGTACTGTTGGAATTAATCTATAGATTTTTGGGGTTCACCAGCTTTTTCACACTTGGTCTACCCGTGATAACTTGGGGATTGAGTATTTTTGTAATAAAATACCGCCACTGGTATGACTCGTATGTTAAAGCGCTTTTGCCTTGGATCGTGTGCAGCATTGGCACCTTTTTTCTCCACCGGCTCTTGGCATTCATCTTAAGTAGTATATTATTATAAAAAAATTATGCAACATCTTGCACATATATTAGAATATCATATTAAATGGTAGATAAAACATGAAAAAAATCGAATCGTCCGAATTTATCGTATTTTTTACCGACAGACCCGTCCAAAGCCGCAAATGGGAAAAAATGTGGGCGGTCATCAGCGACCCAAACCAGCCAGACGGCATTATTGCTATGCTCCGGGAGGACACATTATATTTTATCGACGTAAAGACCCTTGAAATCCTGCAAGAGTTCACCGTGAGCAACCCCTTGGGTAAATCGGACTATATATATCGTATAGCAAAAACCGGCATCGAAAAAGTCCCCATACGGACAGAAGATTTCGATTCCGTGATCGACCAGGGAAAGAAAAAACTGCTTTGGAAGGAAAAAGTATGTAAACTGGAGAAGCTTGAGGGGCAAAAATCGACCGTACTTTCCTTTGACGGCTTTACCTACGAAGGTCCCGAGTTTGAGATCATCTGTGCGAGGACAGCTCCGTCCGAATGGTATAATGTTGTATTTCCCACGGGCGATGACCTGTCGGTCGAGCATTTTATTTTCTATAACTGGCACCCCGCCGCCAACTTGTATGCTTATCACACGTATCACCGGGTTGGCACAACGGGATTTTGGGAAGAAAATAACCACTGGGACAAAAGCCGCTTAATCACGCCGATGGTATACTTGAGCGTGGTCGACCAAGACATCCGCAATATGTGGTTTCTGCGTATACAGAAACACCTTGATAAATATGGAGAGGTGGACTGGCTTGACTATTTATCTGATCCGGACCACGGGGTGTTACGTTATAGCAAATACCCGCTTAAAAGGGACGCCGAAGGCAACATTGTTATGGCAACCGGCTCTCTCTTCCACGAACGAGTGGGGGGTTTTCTGGAATTTGCTAGAATATCCGAAGTGTTTAACTTATTTGAACCCTATAAAAAGCGCCGAAAGGAGTATAGCCCGAAAAGCGATCCGTGTAAACCAAAACAATGGGATCCGAAGTCATCAAAAACCATCTTGAACGATGTCCTCAGCGATTGTAAGTCTAAAGATCAGAATTTGCCCGATTTAAATCCGCAAGATTTGATGAACATACTTAAAGATACAAATATAAAGGAAATAATTAAAGATTATCACGATTATCAGCGGCAAATGCGTGAGCGGCATCACAGGAAATTTAACGCCGATATTTTCAAGGGCATGACTGCAATTATTAACGCTGCGTTCGGAACATACAGGTCGAAAAAGTTGAAAAAGGTTGTCGAGCATACCGATAAATTCTACTTTGCCCTGCTTGATCAATACATTACAAGAGTTGAAGATAAGAACAATATAATGCACAATCATCTGAGCAGATCGCAAAAAGCACTGAGGTTCTTTGTGTTTGCCAGAAAATATGCCGCTTACCGCGACCGCTTCATCAACCACAAAGTAAAAACAAAAACCTTTCGGAAACACAATATCAACCCTAATAAATAC